>DATLVV010000496.1:0-6827 GCA_035577165.1 Steroidobacteraceae bacterium
CCGGTATTGGTGCTGCCGCCCAGATCCGAGCTGGTGCCGGCATCCCTCCACAGCACGCGTCCATCGCGCCACACGGTGGCCCGTCCCTCGCGACTGGTCAGCATGCCGCCTTTCACGAATACCAGCAGTTGATCGCCGGAGCCGCCGCGCCGGTCGATTGACTGACCCGGCGGGACAACGAACTTTTGCACCAAGACGCGCGAATTATCGAGCACAGTCTCTCCGATGGCGGGGGCGGCAGTACCGGATTGCAAAGCGAGAGTCAGCATCAGCATGACGAACACGGCGGATTGAGCCTGCAACTTCATGGAGTCTCTCCGGTTGTCCACCCTTGAAGCTGATTGCGCACGATCGCCGCCAGCACCTGCGCGTGTCGATCGTCATCGTTCAAAGCGGGTACGAGCGTCAAGCGCTCGCCGCCGAGCGCAAGGAACTTGTCCCGGTAGTCGATGGCGATTTCCTCCAGGGTCTCCAAACAATCGACCGCAAATGACGGCGAGACGACCGAGAGTTTGCGGACGCCGCGTTTTGCCAGGGACCTGAGCGCATCTTCGGTGTAGGGCTGCAGCCATTCCACCCTGCCGAAGCGCGATTGATAGCAATGCGACCACATGTCCGGCGCGAGGCCCAAACGCGACGTCAGCAACCGGGAGGTCGCCTCCGTCTGCGCTTGATAGGGATCGCCGTCGGCAACGTAGGAAGCTGGGATACCGTGATACGACACCACTAGATGCGAGCGTTCCCCCACCGCGGCCCAGTGCTCGAGAATTCGTTGCGCCAGTGCCTCGATGTAGCCGGCGCCGTGATAATAGTCATTGACGAAGCGAGTCTCCGGCAGCCACCGCCAACGCTGCAAGGCGCTGCTGGTGCGGTCGAATACCGAGCCCGTGGTCGATGAACAATATTGAGGGTACAAGGGCAGCACCAGCAACCTGTCGACGTTTTGCCCGGCCAACGAGCGAAGCGCACCGGCAATATTCGGATTGCCGTAAGTCATGGCCAGTTCGACGCGGACCGAATCGCCCAACCCGGCTTGCAGCGCCGATGCGAGTTTGGCGGTCAAGCGCCGGGAGTACACCGCCAACGGCGAACCCTCGGCCGTCCAGATCTTGCGGTACTTGCGGGCCGTGCGGATCGGACGCAGCGGCAAAATCGCCGCGTAGAGCAGCGGCGACCAGATCAGCCGGGTGGTGTTGATGACGCGCCGATCGCTCAAGAATTCGCGCAAATAGCGCTGGACCGCGAAATACGTCGGGGCGTCCGGCGTACCCAAGTTGACGGCCAGCACGCCGATGCGTTTGGGCGTCGATGCCGCCGCCGCAACGTCGGCGTGCGCCACGGCGCGATAGTAGGCCATTGATCAGATCCTTAAGCTGGGTCGCCCGCACAGTATACTGCCTGCCGGATGAAGCCCCGCAGCCTGTGTTGCCGATCATGATGTGGCTCAGCCCCAGCGAAAGCGAGGCGCTGCACCTGAGCCTGAGCATTGCCGCGCGCAGCGTCGCTTTCAGTCTGCCGTTGGCGCTGCTGCTGGCATGGGTGCTGACCCGGCGCCGCTTCCTGGGTCACACCCTTCTGGACGCCTTCGTACATCTGCCGCTGGTGCTGCCTCCCGTGGTGGTGGGCTATCTGCTGCTGCTCCTGTTCGGCAGCCGCGGACCGATCGGCGCCTGGCTGGAGCGGGCGTTCGGCCTGCAACTCATTTTCACGCGCAACGGCGCGGCGCTGGCGACCGCGGTGATGTCGTTTCCACTGATGGTGCGCGCCATGAGGATATCACTTGAAAATGTCGATCGGGGACTCGAGCAGGCGGCACGAACTCTCGGCGCCGGCGCTCTCGACCGGTTCGCCACCATCACACTGCCCCTGATGCTGCCGGGCGTGCTGGCCGGCGCCATTACCGCGTTCTCGGCCGCGCTGGGGGAGTTCGGCGCGGTCATCACCTTCGTCTCGAATATCCCCGGCGAGACGCGCACCCTGCCGCTCGCGCTCTACACGGCGCTGCAGACACCGGGAGGCGATGCCGCCGCGGCGCGGCTCGCCTGCATTTCATTTGCCCTGGGCTTAAGCGGTCTGTTGTTGTCCGAGTGGTTCGCGCGTCGCGTGCGCCGTCTCCTGGGTCGCTGATGCTCAGCGTCGCCGTCAACAAGCGCCGTGGATCCTTCTCCTTGGAGGCGGCATTTGAATTGCCGACCCCGGGCGTGGTGGCGCTGTTCGGCCGCTCCGGCAGCGGCAAGAGCACCTTGGTCAACGTCATCGCCGGGCTTCTCGATGCCGATGCCGGCCGGGTGGCGCTGGATGACGCGGTGCTGCTCGACACGCAGCGGCGCATCGATGTACCGCCGGAGCGCCGCCGCATCGGCTACGTGTTCCAGGACGCGCGGTTGTTCCCCCACATGAGCGTCGCCGCCAACCTCAAGTACGGCGAGAAGCGCGCGGCGGCGCATCGCTTCGTCGATCTCGGTACCGTGGCCGGCCTGCTGGATCTTGGCTCGCTCATGACCCGGCGGACCCAGCAGTTGTCCGGCGGTGAAAAGCAACGCGTGGCCATAGGCCGCGCCCTGCTGTCGCAACCGAGCCTGCTGCTGTTGGACGAGCCGCTGGCGTCGCTCGACACGGCGCGGCGCGAGGAAGTGCTGCCCTACTTGGAGATTCTGCGGGATCGATTGGCCGTGCCCATGGTCTACGTCAGCCACAATTTCGACGAAGTCCTGCGGCTCGCAACTCACGTCGTGCTCATGCAGAGCGGCAAGACCATCGCACAAGGCGGAGTCGGCGAGATGAGCGTCAACGCGGACTTGCGCGCCATCATCGGCGCCGATGCAGTCGGTGCCATCATCGATGGCACGGTGCTCGGCATCGACCCATCGAGCGGATTGATGCGGGTGAGCGTGGGCCGGGGCGAACTCAAAGTGCATGCGCCCGGGGTGGCTGCCGGCGCAAAAATGCGGGTTCAATTGTTGGCGCGGGATCTCATCGTGGCCACCGAGGAACCGCGGCATTTGAGCGTGCGCAACATTCTGCGCGGCGTCGTCGCATCGGTCGCGAGCGACGATTTGGAATCGCAACTGGTTGCCATCGACATCGGCGGGGCGACGATCATGGCGCGGGTCACCACGGCCGCCGCGCGCGAGCTTGACCTGGTACCCGGTCTGCCGGTCTGGGCCTTGGTGAAGTCGGTCTCGCTGCGCGGCCACTCCTTCGCCGCACCTAGGAGTTCCTGAGTCATTTCAAGCGCGCGCCCAAGTGCATGATCGCGACGATATGATCGTCGGGCCGGAGTCCGACCGCGGCCTTGACTGCCGGATCGTAAGCCGCGGCGCCGGTCTTCCACATCACTCCGTAGCCCAGGTCATGGGCCGCGAGAAACAAATTTTGTGCGGCGGCCCCCACCGCCACCACTTGCTCGATCTCCGGCACCTTGGTTTGCTCGCGATTGACCGCGCAGCCGACGACGACGATGGTCGGCGAGCGGTTCATTTTGTCGCGCTCCGCCGCGAGCTGTTCGGCGGTCATGGCCGGCAATCGCGCGCGCTTGGCCTCGGCCGCCGCCGCCGTGAACGCCTCGCGCACGGCGCCTTCCAGGACGATGAGACGCCAGGGCCTGAGGCGGCCATGATCCGGCGCGCGCCCGGCCGCCTGCAATAGTCGATCCAACTCTTCGAGGCCCGGGCCCGGTTCCGCCAGGCGGGCGGCGGAAGTGCGGGTCTGAAGGGCGGCGAATAGTTCCATCATGGGTCCTTAACGAGATATAAAGTAGAGGCCGCAGCAGATCGGCTATGATTTGTTCGAAATTATACCCAGAGTCTTCAAGGAGCCTTCAATGAACCGTATTGTTTTGGCGTCATGGGCCGCGATGGTGGGCGCGAGCGCATTGGCAGCGCCGGTCACGTATGTTTTGGACCCGGCCCACACCTACCCCAGCTTCGAAGCGGACCACATGGGCGGTCTGTCCGTGTGGCGCGGAAAATTCACCGCCACCTCCGGCAAAGTCGTCTACGACAAGGTGGCGAAGAGCGGCGCCATCGATGTGACCGTGGACATGAGTTCGATCGACTTCGGGATGCCCAAGCTGAACGAGCATGCCAAATCAGCCGAAATCTTCGACACGACGAAATTTCCGACCGCCACCTACAGCGGCAAATTCACCAAGTTCAACGGCTCCGGGCCCGCGGAAGCCGAGGGCACGCTGACCATGCACGGGGTGACCAAGCCCCTTACCTTGACCATCAATTCCTTTCTCTGCAAGCCGAACCCGATGTCCAAGAAGGAGGTCTGCGGCGCCGATGCGTCGGCGACTTTCAATCGCAGCGACTTCGGCGTGAGCTTCGGCGACAAGTATGGGTTCAAGCAGGAAGTGAAGCTGCAAATCCAGGTCGAGGGCAGCCCGGCCGGTCCGCCCGCCGCCCCGGCAGGCTGATTTTCCCGAAGGGCAACGCAACATCCGGCCCGTCGCGCGACGGGCCGTTTTACTGCGCGTCGGGGACGCGCCGGGTCTTCAACCAATCCTCGTAGGATTCTCCGCGCATGATCGCGTAGACCTGCATGTTCGTCAGGCGCAGCACCCGCATGAACTTCTCCAAGACGAAGAAGTTGACGCCGTAGCGGATGAAACCCAGCCAATCGCGCGCCCGGACCAACGCCCGTTCCTCCTCGCTCAAACCGGCACGGGCATAGGCTTCCTCCTCGTCACGAATGAACTGCTCGCGATATTCGGTTTGCGCCAGGCGCCAAAAAAACCGATTCAATCTCAAGGTTTTGACGCTTTTCGAGATGTCGAATATATACGTGCCCGGAATGCTGTCGATGCCCTCGAGTTGCGGATTCATGAACCGCGCGCCAGGGATTCGTCTTCGAACAAGGCGACAGCCAATGCGGTCGAGGTGGCCAGGTAATAGTTGTGATGCAGCTTCGTCACTCGCTCCGACAAGGCGCCGCGCATCACCAGCCACATGATGACTTCGGCGCCCTCCGCGCCTCCGAGCCGCACATAGTCCACGTGCCGGAGCCGGGCCAATTGAGCAGGGTCGCGCTCGATCAGCTCGATGAATTGCATATCCCACTCGGTGTTGTTGAACCCCGTGCGTTCGCCGTGAACCTGGTGCGACAGGCCGCCGGTTCCGACCACCACGACCTTGAGATCCTCCGGAAAGGACTCGATGGCACGGCGCAGCGCCGCACCCAGCTTGTAGCAGCGTGCGGCGGTCGGCAGCGGATATTGCAGGACATTGACGACGATCGGGATGACGCAACCCGGCCAGTCCGGCTGTGGCGGCCACATGAGCGGCAGCGGCGACAGGCAGCCGTGATCCACGGGCTTTTCCTGAAACACGGTCATGTCGAACTCGTCGTTCAGCAATTGTTCGGTGACGTGCGCCGCCAGCTGCGGGTGCCCCTTCAAGGCCGGCAGCGGCCGCGGACCCGCGCCCTCATCCGCGATCGGAAAACTGGCGCTGACTCCAATGCCGAAAGTCGGATAAAGGTCGAAGAAGAACGTCGAAGCATGATCGTTGTAGACCATCAGCAGCACATCCGGCTTGTGTTCGGCCAGCCACGCGGCAACCGGCTTGTAGCCGTCGAACAGCGGCTTCCACGCCGGATGTTCCTGCTTACCCTTGTCGTAAGCCAGGCCGATGGTGGGTACGTGTGAGGTACCGATACCGCCGATCACTCGCGCCATGCATTCCTCCGAGGAGCCGTGAAAGATTATCGACCGCGGAGCCAGGGTCGCATTTTTTAGGCTCCGGGTCACGCGGCTCGCATAGCGCCGACCGGCGCCTCAGCCAGCTGCGGCCCGCGCTCTGTTTGTTTTGGCCGCGCCACCCAAAATCATGCGTCGCGCCTGCTCCTGCCCGTCGATGGCGGCGGATTTCGACGCCGCGGCCGGCGCCGTGTTCGTCTTGGCTGGCTCGCCCAGAATCATGCGTCGCGCCTGTTCCTGCCCGTCGATGGCAGATGTCGTCGACGCAATTGACCCCGACGGGGGACGCGGTTTGACGTCGCTTGCCGAAGAGTACCTGCCGGTGAGCAGGGCCCTCGCCTGCTCCTGAGCGTCCGGGGCCGGTTTCGCCGCCAAGGCCGTCTGGCCGGCGCCGAGGGCGATCAAACATAGGGAAAACGTCAATTGAGGAATGATTGTCAATTTCATGGCTGCTCTCCTGTTGTACATGTAGATACATGTATCATGCCGTGGCATGACCGGCTACAGCTATTAATGCATATGCATATATCTGTCCGGCAGATCACTCGACAACGCTATGTATATACATGTATTATGGCGGATATGAAGCTTCAGTCCCTGCCCTGTTATTGCGCCACGCTGCGTCAGGCCGCGCGGGCCGCGACCTCCATGTACGAGGAGGCTCTCGGGGACAGCGGAATCCGCGCCACACAGTTCACCATTCTGCAGGTGCTCAAAGAAGCACCTGGCCTGCAAACGACAGAAGTCGGCCAGCTCATTGGTATTGACCAGACCACGGCGACTCGAACCCTTGCATTGATGAAGAAGAACAAACTCATCGCCGACAGCACCGGGACGGACCGGCGCGAGCGGCATTGGCATTTGACCCAGTTGGGTGCAGCCGCGATTTCTAGAATTCAGCCCCGCTGGGAGCGCGCCCAGGCGATGGTCGAGAAGCGGCTGGGGCGCGCCGGGGCCATGGCGCTCAAGAAATATGCCTTTCGTGCGGCCTCCGCATTTACGAAGGCGTGAGTGCCCCGCCCTGAGGCTAGAACTCTCCGTAACCTCGTGCCATCGCAGCCGCAAAGATGGGCAGCAGCACGAACAGCATCAATTCCAATCCGGGGCGCACGGTCAGAAATTCAGC
>DATLVV010000497.1:0-3686 GCA_035577165.1 Steroidobacteraceae bacterium
TCATGGATCGCGCCTCCCTGGCGGTGCAATACGTGTTTCTGTTCACTCTTGCGGCGGGAATCGTCGTGCTATTGGCAGCCGTTCAATCGACGCGCGACGAGCGGCGCTATGAAAGCGCCATGTTGCGCACCCTGGGCGCCAGCCGCGGCACCGTGCTGCAGGGCGTCGCCGCGGAATTCTCGGCGCTCGGATTTCTCTCAGGCACCTTGGCCGCCTTCGGCGCAACGACGGTGGGCTGGGTATTGGCACGGCGCCTGTTCTCGCTCGAGTACACGCTCGATCCGTGGGTGTGGGTGGTCGGGTTGATGTGCGGTACGCTGCTGGTCGGGGTGAGCGGCACTCTGGCGACGCGGCGGGTGGTCAACACGCCGCCCATTCACACCTTGCGCGACGAGTGAGCGTTGTTCAACGCACGTCGAGGAGCAGCCAGCCTACCGGAATGGGGATGCCGCGCGGCGGCAGCGCTTCGATGCGCACATTGTAGATGCCGGCGGAGAGACCGGTTGAATTCACGGTCATGCGCAGTTCGCCGTTCGAGTCCTTGAGCAAATCATTCAGCACCAGCGCGCGTCCCTGATCTTTCTTGTCGACGAACAGCCTGAATTCCATGAGTGGTTTGGTGTAGCTCAAATCGATGTGCACTTCCATCAACAGCGGCGCGCTGCGGCTCAGCGTAATGCGCGCCTTGTCGATGCCCGGCACGCGGTCCGGAGTCACGAAGATGTCGCGCATGGTGGGCGGCTGCACCAAGGAACCCTGAGTCATCAAGGTACGGGTGTCTTCGAGTTGGCCGCGCAGCGACACGTACTTGCCGATCATGACCCAGAACGCCACCAGGCTGATGAAGGCGATCACCCCTAAGCCGATGGGGACATAGATGGTTTTCCACCAAGGCGGCCGCGGCTCGCCCAGGTCCTGCGGTTGACCGCTGTTTTCGAGCAGCTTGAGGCTGGTGTGGGCGCGCTCGGCCAACTTGAGTTCATTGAGGTAATCGGGATGGGCGCGGCACCAATTCTCGAGATCGCGCGCGCCTTTGAACGGCAGTTTGTTGTCGAGATAGCGCTCGATCAGCTTGTGGTCTTCGATGAACTTCCGATCGAAGCGTACCGACGTAGACTGCTGATTCCCTTGCGAAATAGTGCGCGCGTTCATGCTCGATCTTCCTTTAGACCTGCATCATGACGCGTCCCGGGCGGGCAATATGTGAAATGATCGGCAAATGGCCAGCTTCGGCCGGCCGAACGCCCCGCCGGGCCGAGACGGACGTCACGTTTTTGGGCTATTCCCGGATCACGAGGCGGGTGCTGTCGAGCTCGCCCAGGGCCGCTTCCCGCTGCGCGGAGGTGAGATTTGCCCAGTCGATTTTGGGACCGGTTTCCAGACGCCGCAGCTGCGCGTCGTCGGTGCGACCGAGCGGGCCGCGCCTGACCGGCCAGCGCGTCGGCAGGCGGCGCGTACGTCCGCGATGCACCAGATCGATGACCGCTTGGATGACCTGCGAATTGTTGGGCAGATTGCCATGCAGCTCCTGCACGAAGTAGCAGCGGAGTTTCGGCAGGGCCGCACAGGCTCTCGGCACCGTACCGTCGCCATTTCTCGACATCAGGTATTCGAATCCGGCGGCTGCGCGGCGCATGCCGACGACGGTTTCCTGCTCGACGCCGACGATGTGCACCATGCGTGAGTCGACCGGCGCGAGCCGCGCGCGTACCGCCGCCACTTCCCTGAGAATCGGGCCGCTCAGTTTGGGACCGCCGCTCGGCCATTCGCCCGGGTCGAACAGATTGATTCTCCGGCCCCGCGGCAGCATGTGATACAGACCGGGGAATGTGTTGAAGACCGTTGCGGCCAGAAACTCCGCCGAATGCTTGCGGTCGAGCCGCGACATCCTGCGCACGAACGGGTACGTGCCGCGCAACGCCTGCACGGAAGCGAACGAACCTTCATTGGGTGTGCCCACCATGATGAGTTTTTGCACCCAGCGTTTGGGCACCATCCGCATCGCCATGCGTGCCACCAATCCGCCCATGCTGTGGGCAACCAGTATCACCGGGCGACCGTCCGCGACAATGCGCTGCGCGAGTTGTCCGCCCAACTCATCGATGCCGAGACGCCAGTCATACGCGTGGAACAGCGCATCGCGGCCGCTGATGGCCAACTCGAACTTGAGCCGCGCATAGGAGAAGAGCAGCACGCCGGCCGCCCGCAACGCCTTGCCGAACGGCAATCGCAGATCGGTCAAGCGGCCGGCCGAGATCTGCAGCGGATCAATCCACAGCACCTCGGGGCCGGCGCCTATTTTGGATCCCATGATTCCCGGCAGGATCAAGACCCGGGTTCCCCGTGGCCTGCCGGCGCGGCGGGCGGAAGCGGCGAGCGACGACAATCGGGCGTACGCCTCCGCTCCGAAGTACTCGCGCAGACTGCGTCCGTGATGTCCGCTCACGAGAGCATCGAGCACCTCCTGGTCGTCAGCGTGGAAGGCCCAATCGGCGCTCTCGGCGGAACGCGATACGGCCATGTGGTGCACTGCGGCCTACGGTTTGCCGGTCATGACGCGCTCCACGACGTCGCCCACGGCGGCGATCGCGGGAATGCGCGTGCTGGACTTGCGCCATACCGCGCCGACGGTGCGGTGCGGTGCGGGCTTGGCGAATCGCCGCACCGTGAGGCCGCGCTGCGAACCGAAAGGCGATTCCACCGCGAGTTCAGGCAGCAACGTGATGCCGAGACCCGCAACCACCATCTGACGCAACGTTTCGAGACTGGTCGCGCGAAAATCTTCGGGCTCACGCACATCGACCCGGCTGCACACTTCCAGCGCCTGGTCGCGCAGACAGTGACCGTCTTCCAGCAACAGCAGGGTGTGGCCCTTCAGGTCCTGCAGCTTGATGGTCGATTTTGCGCCGAGCGCATGACCATTGGGCAGCGCCACGGTGAAATCCTCCTGGTAGAGCACGCGCGTCTCGATGCCGTCCTCCGACGTGGGAAGCGCCATGATGCCCATGTCAATTTCACCATCGCGCAGGCGGGCCAGCAGCGATTCGGTTTGATACTCGTACAGCATCAGCTTGAGGTGCGGCAGCGCTTTGCGCAGCTTGGGCATGACTCGCGGCAGCAGATAGGGCCCGATCGTGGGGATCAAGGCCATTTTGAGCTTTCCGGCGAACGGATCGGCGTTAGTGCGCGCGACCGCGATGATCTCGTCGCCTTCATTGAGCATGCGGCGCGCGCGCGCCACCACCTGCTTGCCCACCTCGGTCAGCTGCACATTCTTCGGCCGCCGCTCCACCAGCTTGACGCCGAGATACTCCTCGAGTTTCTTGAGCTGAGCCGACAGCGTCGGTTGACTCACGAAAGTGCGCTCGGCCGCCTTGCCGAAATGGCCGGTGTCGGCGAGCGCCACCAGGTACCTGAGATCTTTCAGATTTACCATAGATACACTCTATCAAAATCATCATTATTATCAAATTCTATTATGGGCGCCGGGCTGCTATGTTGCCTGCTGGATTCAAGAATCATTGAGGAAGCTACATGTCTCTGATCAATACTGAAATCAAGCCTTTCAAGGCAACCGCCTATCACAATGGCAAATTCGTGCCGGTGACCAAGGAGAGCCTGATGGGCAAATGGTCCGTGGTGGTGTTCTACCCCGCCGATTTTACGTTCGTTTGCCCGACCGAGCT
>DATLVV010000498.1:0-9068 GCA_035577165.1 Steroidobacteraceae bacterium
GCCGGAGCATAATCGGCTCATGGACAAGGGTAGAGCTCTTCTGCCATGGGTGATCAGCGGGCTGTCGATGGCCTGCCTTGCGATCGTCGTGGCGGTGTCGGCCAATCGCCCTGCACCAGGAATTTCGCGGGCACCCAGTCAGGCCTCTGTTCCCGTTGTGCAGCCGGCGCCAGCCGCCGTGCCGGCAACAGCTCCCGCACCCAATTTGGCATCCGCGCCGGTACCCATGCCCGCAGCACCGCCTCCTGCCGCATCGGACTTGTCAGCAGCGCCGCCTCTCGCTGCCGAACCGGAATTGGCCACAGCCTCGACGCCACCCGCGGCTGCGACGGCGCCTGGCGCGCAGATCTGGGAATGCCGAACGAATGGTCAGAAGACGTTTTCGGATAAACCCTGCGGCGACAAGCCCGTACTTCGCGAAGTCAGCGCGCTGAACATCATGAATCCAACGCCGATACTGCCCACCCGCTACTACGAACCCGAACCCGAGCCCAGCTACGCGCCCGAGTATCCCAGCGCGCAAGAACCCACTGAGGCCGCATATCCGGTGGTGGGATACCCGGTGGTGGTGGGATATCCCTACTACCACCGCAGAAGACCCGATCACGCACATCGGCCCTACCCCCAGCCTTACCATCACGGACCGATGCCGCGGAAGATTCAGTAGTACCGGCCGCCGCCCCTGCCGGTTATTGGGCCCGTGAGGACTCGGTGATTCAATCGAGAAGATCCGGGTGATGGCGGATGGCGACGTCGGGATGGGATCGAAGGCGCCCTTTCAGGTAATTCAGTCCAACCTCGCGGAACAGAGGATTGAGCGGGTCCCGCTCGGGTCCGCGAGCGTGGCGGGTGAGTGCCGGCGGCAACTGCAGCAGGGGCACGACGGCGTCGAGGCGCGCCCCCAGAAAGAACGCCGCCGATATGCGCTCGACTCCCGCCGGGGGCGTGACCACCCGATGCATGGTGGCGCGCAGGTAGCCGTCGGAAGCAAGCTCGAGCAGTTCACCGATGTTGATGACGAAGGTGCCGTCGCGCGGCGGCACCCCGATCCAGCCGCGGGCAGTCTCGACTTGCAGACCCTCGTGATCATCCTGCAGCAGCAGCGTGATCAGTCCGGCGTCCTTGTGGGCGCCGACGCCTTGATCGGCGTCGGTGGCATCGCGTCCCGGATAGCGGATCAGCTTGATCAAATAATGCGGATCATCGGCATACAGCGGCTCGAGCGCCGCAGCGGTTTGCCCGAGCGCAAGCGCAAAGGCGCGCAGTATCCGGATGAGCACTTGCATGGCTGCGGCCTGCCATTGGGAAACCACGTCGCGCAATTCCGGCAACGCCGCGGGCCATTGATTGGGTCCTCGCAGCCTCGACCAAGGCGGCGCACCCGCGTCGCGTGGCACGACGGGTCGCTCGGCGCCGAAATCGATCTGTTCGCGCCAATCGGGCTGGCCGCGCGTTCGCTCCGAAGCCACTCGATTGTAGCCGCGGAAATGCGGAGACTGCACCATTTCGATCGCCAGCTTGTCGCGTTCCGGCAGCGCGAAGAACTGTCGCGCCGATTTCAGGATGTCGCGCAGCAGGCCTGGGTCGACACCATGGCCGGTGACATAGAAAAAACCGGTGTCATGGGCTGCCGCGCGCAATTGCGCCAGAAAATCCGCGCGCTGCTCCTGGCCGGCGTCGAACCGGCGCAGGTCCAACTGCGGTATGAGATGATTGAGTTCGGCCGCGCGCACCCCTATAGAATACTGGAGTGCAAAATCCAAAGCTGCAGGTCATCCGCAGATCCTCGTTCGTCGCCACTCCCTGGAAGAATGGCGGGGGCATCACTCATGAGGCCTTGCGGGTTCCGGCGAGCGGCGAGCCTTTCCACTGGCGGGTCAGCGTGGCGCACATCGACGCATCGGGACCGTTCTCGGAGTTTGCCGAATACAACCGTAAGATGGTGCTGCTGCGCGGCGCGGGGGTCGAATTGCGCTTCGCCGACGGAGCGCACAAGGCGCTGCGCAAGGTGGGCGAGATGGTGGAGTTCGACGGTGCACTCGCCACGCATTGTGAGCTGCTGAATGGCGCCTGCGTGGATTTGAATCTCATGGTGCTGAAAACCGGCAGCGCCGTCGTCCGCGTCGAGCGCTTCATCGAGTCGCTCGCGGTGCGCGCGTCGCGCACCGAGACGACGCTGGTCTTCCCGATCGATCGCAAAATTACTCTACAGCTCACGGCGGGGAAGCCGGTAACGCTCGACCCCTGGGACCTTGCGGTGATGTCGCAAAGCGCCGGGCGCATCAACAGGCTCGAGTCGACGCAGTCGTCGGTGTCGACCTCGGTGTTCGTGGCAACACTTCAACAAGCGGGTCAGAACTTGTGAGTGGACAGCAGCAGGCTGGTTTCCGTATTGGAGATGCCGTCGATCAGCCGTATCCGGCTCAATACCTTGTCCACCGCCTCGAGACTATCCGTGCGAAGCTCGGCCACGATGTCCCAGCGCCCATTGGTCGTGTGCAGGGAGCAGACAGCCGGGTCGCCGCGTAAGGCTTTGAGCACTTCATCGGTGCGGTTGCCTTCGACCGCCACCGTCATCAGGGCGCGAATCCGCTGGTCTTCGTCCTGCGGTTTGAGCTTGACGGTGTAGCCTACGATGGTGCCGTCCTTCTCCATTCGCGCGAGACGGTTCTGCACGGTGCCGCGGGCCACGTGCAAGGTTTTGGCCAGGGCGGCGACCGACAGACGCGCGTTGTCGCGCAGCAGGGATAGCAATTGGCGATCGGTTGAGTCCACGGGGCCTCCCTCTTGCACCGATTCGGACTGTACAAATCGTCAATGGTGCCTGACGATATTGCCATAAAACCACGCTTTTTGATCAGTTCTTTGGCTTTTCTTTAGCCCATCGGCCCCTGAAACTAGCGATTGGCTGAATTGGGGGCTCAACATGGTGGACTACATCGGGACCGCGCGTCTGCGGGATTTACTGTCCCGGATCGGCATCGGCCGCTTCATCGAAGAACTTGCCGGCGAGATTGCAGCCGATTATCGGCGCTGGGATCAGTTCGAGAAATCGCCGCGGCATGCCTGCCACTCCTCGGTCGGGGTCATCGAACTCATGCCCACCAGCGACGGGCGCCTGTACTCATTCAAGTACGTCAACGGCCATCCGAAGAACACGGCGAAGGAGCTGCTTACCGTGACGGCCTTCGGCGTGCTCGCGGATGTTGCCACCGGCTACCCCTTGCTGCTCTCGGAGATGACCTTCGTCACGGCGCTGCGCACCGCTGCAATGTCCGCGTTGGCGGCCGGCAGAATGGCGCGCCCCGCGAGCCGGGTGATGGCCGTGATCGGCAACGGCGCGCAAAGCGAATTCCAAGCGATCGCCTTCCACCGCATGTTGGGCGTGCGGAATTTACGCCTTTATGACACGGACCCTCACGCCACGGCCAAGCTGATGGGCAACCTCGCAATGATGCGGCTGGCCGATCTTACGATCACGCGCTGTGCCTCGGCGGCCGAGGCCGTGCGCGGCGCCGACATTGTGACCACGGCGACTGCGGATAAGTGCAACGCCACCATTCTGACGCCGGAAATGATTACGCCGGGCATGCACCTCAATGCCGTGGGCGGCGACTGTCCGGGAAAGACCGAATTGCACACCGATATCCTGCGGGCCAAGGACCTGCGCATCGCCGTCGAGTTCGAGCCGCAGGCGCGCATCGAGGGGGAGATTCAACAACTCGACGCCGCGACTCCCGTGATCGAGATCGCGGACATTCTGCGCGGCCGCCAGCCCGGCCGGGCAAGCGATCGAGAGGTGACCCTGTTCGACTCCGTCGGCTTCGCACTCAATGATTTCTCGTCGCTGCGCTACCTGCAGCGCTTGAATGCCGAGCAGCCGGACGGCGGTCAGCGCATCGATCTCATTCCCGAATTGGACGATCCGAAGGATCTCTACGCTGGGTTGGCGAACGAAGCGATGCGCGTGCCGGCACGCCGCCGCAAGGTGGCGTGATGCCCATGACAGCACGTACCGCCAGTCTCATCGGAGCGCCGTCCGACATCGGAGCCAGCGATCGTGGCGCCTCCATGGGTCCCGAGGCGCTGCGCGTCGCCGGTATTCACGCTGCGCTCTGCCAGCGGGGCCTCGACGTGGTGGACTGCGGCAATGTCACCGGACCGCCGAATCCCGGCCTGATCAAGGTGAACGGCTACCGCAATCTCACGCAGGTAACGGCTTGGAACCTCGAAATTCACGATGCGGTGTATAGAGAACTGACCGAAGACAGATTGCCGATTCTGCTCGGCGGCGATCACTCTCTGAGCATTGGCTCGATCTCGGCGGTGGCCCGCCATTGCCGGGACAGGCGCAAGACCCTGCGCGTGCTGTGGCTGGACGCGCATGCCGATTTCAACACGCGCGAGCTGTCACCCACCGGCAGCCTGCATGGCATGCCCGTGTCCTGCTTATGCGGCTTCGGCCCGCGGGAACTGTTGCACATCGGCGGCATGACTCCCGCCATCCGTCCGCAATGGATCCGCCAGATCGGTATTCGCAGCGTCGATGCGGGCGAAAGGCGTTTCGTTCACGAACAGGATCTCGAAGTGTTCGACATGCGCTCCATCGACGAGATGGGCATGAGGAAAGTGATGGAGCTGGCCTTGCAGGACATGGATACCGACACTCACTTGCATGTCAGCTTCGACGTCGATTTCCTGGACCCGGAAATCGCCCCGGGCGTGGGCACGACCGTGGCCGGCGGTCTGTCGTACCGGGAGGCGCAGCTCTGCATGGAAATGATTGCCGACACCGGTCAGATGGCCTCGCTGGATATCATGGAACTGAACCCGGCTCTCGACGTTCGCAATAAGACGGCGGTGCTCGCGGTGGATCTGGTCGAATCACTGTTCGGCAAGAGCACTTTGATGCGCAAACCCCTGGTATTCCCGAACGCTCTTATCGATACTTGAGCGCAGATTTCCGCAAGGACCCGCCATGGCCGCCCATTTGAACGAACCGCCGCCCGCGCCCAACCTGGAGGCGCTGCGCCGGGAAATACGCGAGCACGGCGATTGGCCGGAAGAGCGCGCGGTGACGCGCCTGCTGCACGCGCTGGAACTGACGGGAGGCGCGCGCCATCGCGCGGTGGCAACGGCAATGGGACTGGTCGATGGCGCGCGGGCTCGGCGCGACGAGCGGCCGTTCCTCGACGCCTTCCTGCAAGAGTTTGGACTGTCGAATCAAGAAGGCATTGCGCTCATGTGCATTGCCGAAGCGCTGCTGCGCATACCCGATGACGCAACGGCTGATCGGCTGATCGCCGAGAAGCTGGCCACCGGCGATTGGTCGTCCCATGCCGGCAAATCGGAGTCGCTGTTCGTCAATGCCTCGACCTGGGGATTGATGCTCACCGGCGGCATTCTCGAGCTGGATCCTTCCATCAAGACCGATACCACCGGCTGGATGCGAAAGTTCACGCGCAAGGCGGGCGAGCCCTTGGTGCGATTGGCGGTGCGCCGCGCGATGCGCATCATCGGCGGAGAATTCGTGGTAGGGCGCAGCATCGAAGAGGCACTGGCGCGCAGCGCGCGCGAAACGGATGTGGGACTGTGCTCCTTCGACATGCTGGGCGAGGGTGCAAGAACCCAGCTGGACGCGCAGCGCTATTTGCAATCGTACGAGCATGCCATCGACGTCATCGGCGCCGCCGCGGCGGGCCGGCCGGCACAGGAAGCCTCCAGCATTTCAATCAAACTGTCGGCCTTGGAGCCGCGCTACTCCCTGTTGCAGCGTGAACGGGTGATGCAGCGCTTGGTTCCGCAGGCCGCGGCGCTGGCGCGACGGGCGGCGGGCCGCGGCATTCAACTCACCATTGACGCTGAGGAGGCGGATCGGCTGGATCTGTCGCTGGATGTCATCGAGGCCTTGGCGATGGATCCCGCGACCAAGGATTGGTCGGGGCTCGGGCTCGCGGTACAGGCCTACGGCAAGCGTGCCTTGGAAGTCATCGATTGGGTCGCCGCGATCGCACGCACTTCCGGCAGACGTATGACGGTGCGTCTGGTGAAGGGTGCGTACTGGGATTCGGAAATCAAGCGGGCGCAGGAACGCGGCCTGGGCGGATATCCGGTGTACACGCGCAAGGTCACGACGGATGTTTCCTATCTGGCGTGTGCCGGCCGCTTGTTCAGTCATGCCGATGTCATCTATCCGCAATTCGCGACGCATAACGCACATAGCATCGCCTCGGTGCTGGAGCTGGCGCCGGCCGGCGCGGACTATGAATTTCAGCGCCTGCACGGCATGGGGAGGCTCCTGTATGCCGAAGCCGCGCGGCGGATCACGCCTTTCCCGCGAGTCCGCGTTTACGCGCCGGTGGGCGAACACAAGGACCTGCTCGCCTATCTGGTGCGGCGTCTGCTCGAAAACGGCGCCAACACGTCCTTCGTGAATCGTTTCATGGATGAACAGGTGGCGGTCGCCGAGATCGTCCGCGACCCCGTATCGGAGATCGAGCGCTTGGAGAGCTACGCTCATGCCCGGCTGCCGCTCCCGGAAGCCCTGTACGCCGACCGCCGCAATTCCCGCGGCATCGATTTGGGCAACCCTCCCGAGATCGAAACGCTGCGCCGCGAGATTGCAAATCGCCGCCCGGCTCATCGAACGGCCGGCCCCGTCATCAACGGCAAATTGCTGCCCGGGAACACGCATCCGGTGACGAATCCGGCGGACCGGCGCGATCAGGTCGGCAGCACGCGCGATGCGATCCCCGCTGAAATCGCTGTGGCGTTCGATTCCGGGGCCGCGGCGCAGCCGGCGTGGAATCTCAAGGGCGGCGATGCGCGCGCGGCCCTGCTCGAGAACACCTCCGATCTGCTCGAGGCGAACCGCGCGGACTTTCATGAACTGTTGGTGCACGAGGCCGGCAAGACCGTGGCGGACGCCATCGCGGAGGTTCGCGAGGCGGTGGATTTCTGCCGCTACTATGCACTGCAGGCACGCAGGCAATTCGCGGTGCCGGGACGGCTGGAAGGCCCCACCGGCGAATCGAACGAATTGTCGCTGCACGGGCGCGGCGTGTTCGCCTGCATCAGTCCGTGGAATTTCCCACTGGCGATTTTCGCCGGCCAAGTCACCGCCGCCCTGGCCGCCGGTAATGCCGTCGTGGCGAAACCCGCAGAACCGACTCCGCTGATCGCCGCACGCTTCATCCATCTACTGCACGAGGCGGGAGTGCCGCCGGAGGTGGTGCATCTGGCGCCCGCACCGGGGCGGCTGTTCGGCGAGATCGCGTTTGGCCACCCTGCCTTGGCGGGGGTGGCGATGACAGGGTCGACGGCAACCGCGCTCACCATCAACCGCAGCCTGGCGGCGCGCAATGGCGCCATCGTGCCGTTGATTGCGGAGACCGGCGGCCTGAATGCCATGATCGTCGACTCGACCGCCCTGCCCGAGCAGGTGGTGGATGATGTGGTGAGTTCGGCGTTCATGAGCGCAGGGCAGCGCTGCTCGGCGCTGCGGCTGTTGTTCCTGCAGGACGATATCGCCGATCAGGTGTTGGAAATGATTGCGGGCGCCATGGATGAACTCATCATCGGCGACCCGGCGGATTTTCGGACCGACCTGGGACCGGTGATCAACCCGGCGGCCGCGGCCGGTCTCGCGCAGCATGTCGCACGCATGCGCGTCGAGGCGCGCGTCGTCAAGGCATGCAATCTTGGCGAGGCGCATGCCAACGGGAGCTTCTTCGCACCGCATCTCATCGAACTCAAGAACGCGGCGCAGCTGACCCGCGAAGAATTCGGACCCATCCTGCATGTAGTGCGGTATCGGGCCGCCGATATTGCCGAAGTTCTGCAGTCGATCCGCGCCAGCCATTTCGGGCTGACGTTGGGGGTCCAAACCCGTCTGGAATCTTTCTGGCGGGAGGTGTTCGAGGCCACCGCCATCGGCAATACCTATGTCAACCGCAACATGATCGGCGCGGTCGTGGGCGTGCAACCGTTCGGCGGAACCGGACTCTCGGGCACCGGTCCCAAGGCCGGCGGGCCGCACTATCTGGCGCGGTTCGCGAATGAGCGGACGCTCACGGTCAATACCACCGCGACGGGCGGCAACGCGGCACTCCTGAACCTTGGGAACTGAGCCGGCCACAGGGTCGGCATGGCCGGTGTTGCTGGCCTCCTTGCAATTGGGTTGTCGTTCGTTCGGAGGCCCCATAGCGCACTTGGGCTATTTCGAACGCAGCTACGTGCGCCGCCGCCGCTGGGTCACTGCCGAGGAATTCGCAGGGATCGTCGCGCTGTGTCAGTTGTTGCCGGGTCCGACCAGCAGCCAGGTGGGCTTTCTCATCGGTCTGCATCGCGCTGGTTGGCGCGGAGCGCTGGCGGCCTGGCTGGGCTTCACGCTGCCCTCCGTGATCCTGATGTATGCGTTCCACGTGTTCGCACCCGCCGTCAGCGGATCCGCGATGAGCAGCTTGGCTGTAGGGTTGAAGTGGCTCACGGTGATCGTGGTTGCGCGCGCGGTATGGAGCATGGCATCGATGCTTTGTCCGGACGTGCCGCGCGCCCTCATCGCGGTCAGCGCTGCGGTTGTACTGTGTTTGGCGCACGGTGCGTGGCTGCAAGCGGCCGTGTTGACGGCGAGCGGGGCGGCGGGATATGTCTTTTGCAAAGACGTGCGTTTCAGCGCATCGCAGGCCTCGAGAGGAATCAATATGCGGGCGGCGTGGCTCATCGTTGTCGCGCTGGCGCTGTTGATCGCCCTGCGAGTATTGGCGCTGGACATGCCGCACAGCCTGTTCGCGCTCGCCGACATTTTTTATCGCTCGGGTGCCCTGGTATTCGGCGGCGGCCATGTGGTTCTGCCGCTGTTGCACGACGCGCTGGTGCCGGCCGGCTGGATCTCGGACGATGCTTTTCTCAACGGCTACGGCGCCGCGCAACTGCTGCCCGGTCCGCTGTTTTCGGTGGCCGCCTATCTGGGCGCTGAAAGCGCGCCGCGCGGTGCGGCAATGCTCGGCGCGGGCATCGCAGTGTTGTGCATATTCCTGCCCGGCATGCTGCTGGCGGTCGGGGGACGG
>DATLVV010000499.1:0-2354 GCA_035577165.1 Steroidobacteraceae bacterium
GCTCGGAACTCGCAACGGCCGAGCAGCTCAAACCCGGACTCCCCTTCGCCAACCCGCGCTCGGTGCAGGAGTTGAAAGCGCAACTGGGATTGAGCGGCGGCGCCATGCGGTCGACCTCCCTGAATTCGAATATCGCCGGAGCCGGCCTGGCTGAGCGTGAGCGTAAATTCCCCTGGGGCACCGTGCTGGTACTGGCGGCCGCAGTCGGCATCTTGTGGATGGTGTTCCGTCGCCGCAGAACCTATGTTCAGTATCCGGCGGCCGGCCCCGGTGTGGGCGGCGCGCCCGGAGCGTACCCACCTGGCTATGGTCCCGCCCCGATGGGCGGCGGCGGCATCGGTTCCGGCATCGCCGGCGGACTCGCCTCGGGGCTCGCAGTCGGCGCGGGTGTGGTGGCCGGCGAGGAGCTGGCGCATCACTTTCTGGACGGCGGCCGCGGCGGCGGAGTGATCCCGACGGCAGAGGCGGGCGAATCCGCCCCCAGCAATTCCGACATGGGCGGTTCCGACTTCGGCGTGAACGATCCCGGCTCCGGCTGGGATGACGGCGGCGGCTTTGGCGGCGACAGCGGCGGAGGCGGCGACTGGAGCTAGCCGGTGTGGGGCACTGGCGTGCTAGCGCAACGAGTCCGCGAGACTCAATAGGTTTTGCGGCTTCACGCGGATCATGCCGCCGCGCGCACTATCGATGTCGGCGATGAGAAAAACTGAGATGGACACGATCAAAGGCAGGACCAAACGCATGACGGGTTGCGACTTTGCCTTGGCGCCGTAGCCGACCATGAGGCTGCCGAGAATGGCGATCGTGACCAACAGCATCCACGCGGCGGTGGGGATACGGTTCCACCATGCGGCCTGGGTGTAACCTTCGGAATTGAGCACATCGTTCATGCCGGAGACGACCAGCGTCACGTTGAAACTCGGCTGAGCCGCCGCCGGGACCCGTACCGCGGTCCACAGCTGCTGCTGCAATAGAGCAGTGTGATCGCGCACCTCACGCAGCTTCGAGAGATCCCGGGTGATATAGAACAGGATCCGCTGGTCGATATAATTCTTGAGCAACAGCCGCACCGCCGCGGCGTCGGCCGCCGGTAGAAAATCGACCCGGAGGTATTCCGTGCCGATGGCATTGGCCTCCGCCTCTTCGTAGTTCTTGCGCTGTTCGTATCGCCCAAGCGCCATGGAAAAACTGAAGCCGATAATGAGGCCGAGAAGCGTCAGCGTCGCAGCGAGAACGGTGTCGAACTGATCACGTGAATCCTCGGCGATGGGGCTGCGGCCGCGAATAATCGACGCCCCGATCCACGCAGCGAGCGACAGCGTGGCGAAACTAACAATAAAGGCCAGTAGCGGGAAGTCGACCAGCCTATGCACAGTCGCGATCTCCTAGGCGCCGCGTCCCACGGCATTCGCCACTGCATCATGCAGCGCCTTCATGCCGAAAGATATGTCCTGCACCACGCCGTCGACAAAAAAGGTCGGCGTCGCGCGGATATGGCTGCGGCGCCCGCCCTCGATATGCTCACGTACCTTCTGCAAATAGATGTGATCATCCATCTCCGCGGTATAGCGCGCCATGTCGAGACCGATCTCGGCCGCGTAGCGATGCAAGTCCTTGTCCTTGAGGTGCGCCTGGTTCTGGAACAGCACGTCGTGCATTGGCCAGAACTTCCCCTGCGCGGCCGCGGCTTCGCTGGCCTCGGCCGCCATCAAGGCATGCGGATGCGCCTCCTGCAACGGAAAGTGCCGAAAAATAAAGCGGATTTTGTTGGGAAAGCGCTCCAGCAGCAGCTTCGGCGTGGTCACCGCAACCTTGCAGCTCGGACACTCGAAGTCGCCGTACTCGAGCAAGGTAACCCGCGCGTGTTCCGAGCCCTCGAGGTGGTCGGTCGGCTCCGGCGGCACCGCCAGGCTGATCGCATGCGATTGTGGACTCATAGCGGCGGCTCCTGATTCAGGGATTTAAGCGGGCAGCTCGATGGGGCGAATTCTCACAGTAATGACACTTGATCTGCGGAGCAACTGCAACTCGCATTCGCGGCCGATCCAACTCGGGTCGAGCAGACGCTGCAGACCGTCGATGCCGCGGATCGGAACGCCGTCGATCGCGATCATGCGATCGCCGGCCTCCACCCCCGCGAGCGCCGCGGGACTGCCCGGCACCAGTTCCAGGACATGCACCGCCGTGGAGCTTTGCAAATCGAAATGCCGCACCACGCGCGTCGCGATCGGCACCGTCGCACCGGACACGCCGATATAGGCACGACGCACCCGGCCATGGGCGAACAACTGGCCGATCACCCATTTTGCCGTATTGATTCCGGTGGCAAAGCAAATCGCCTGGGCTTGCGGGAT
>DATLVV010000500.1:0-13385 GCA_035577165.1 Steroidobacteraceae bacterium
CGATGCACAACGCGCAGAAACCCATGTCCGAGGCCAGCCGGCAATGGAACAAGCTCACAGCGGGGTTCATCGAAGAGTATTTTCGGGCGCAGCCGGCCTTCGCCGCGCAATCCGGCCGCCATGAATTCGATGGCCAGCTGCCCGATTTCAGCAATCACGGATTGCGGCGTGAAATCGCCCGCCTGCATGATGCGCACAACCAATTGGCCGCGGTCGATCCGAAGACACTGGAGCCGCGCGAACGCTTCGATCGTGAGTATCTGCTCACGGTCGTGGACAAGGATCTGTTCTGGCTCGAAAAGGCGAAATTCCCCTTGAGCAACCCGAATTGGTACAAGGACACTCTCGATCCGGATGTGTACTTGAACCGCAATTACGCGCCGCTGGACGTGCGCCTCAAGGCCTACATCAAGTACGCCCGCGGCATTCCCAAAATGGTCAATGACATCAAGGCGAATCTGCAGTCACCCCTGCCCAGAACCTATGTGGAATTGGGAATTTCAATGTTTGGCGGACTGTCGCAGTTCTATTCCAAGAATGTGGCCGCGACCTTCGCGTCGGTGACCGATGCCGATCTGCAAAAACAACTGACCGAGGCGGACACCGCCGCGGCGCAGGCCATGGAGGCTCTCAAGCTCACGTTGGTGGAGGAACTCAAAAAGGCCAACGACAAGTTCCCGCTCGGCCCGGAGCTGTACGCGCAAATGGTCAAGCAGACCGAGCGGGTGGACGTGCCGGTCGATCAGATCGAGGCTGCGGGCCGCGCCGACCTGGAGCGCAACACCGCCGCGCTCAAAAGCGAATGCGACACCTACGCGCCGAAGGCATCGCTGCAGCAGTGCGTGGCAAAGGTGTCCGCCAACAAGCCGAAGGGCGGTGCCGTCGAGGGCGCCCGCGCCGAACTGGGCATGCTCAAGGACTTCATCGTCAAGAACAATGTGGCCTCGATTCCGAGCAGCGACGAAGCGTTGGTCGCCGAAGCGCCGCCCTACAACCGCGCCAATGCCGCGTTCATTCAAGTCCCCGGACCGTATGATCACGGCGTGGCGTCGGTCTATAACATCGCGCCGCCGGATCCGAAGTGGAGCAAGGCCGAGCAGGCAGCCTACATTCCCAGCGAGGCGACGCTGTTGTTCACGACGGTGCACGAGGTGTGGCCGGGACATTTCCTGCAATTCCTGCATTCGAACGCCGATCCTTCGAAACTCGAGGGGATTTGGGTGGGATATGCCTTCGCCGAGGGCTGGGCGCATTACGCGGAAGAAATGATGTATGAGAAAGGACTGGGCAAGGGCGATCCCGAGAAACACATCGGTCAACTCATGGATGCGCTGCTGCGCGATGTGCGCTTGCTGTCTTCGATCGGGCTGCACACACACGGCATGACGGTGGCGCAATCGGAGAAAATGTTCAGGGAGCAGGCGTTCCAAGACCCGGGCAACGCGCGCCAGCAGGCGGCGCGCGGCACCTATGACCCGGCCTATCTGAATTACACCTTGGGCAAACTCATGATCCGCAAACTTCGAACCGACTGGATCGCCAAGCATGCCGGCAAGGGCGGTGCGGCGGCGAGCGCCGACGACCAAGCACAGTGGCATGACTTCCACGATCAATTTCTGTCATATGGAGGTCCGCCGATACCGCTATTGCGCAAGGAAATGGTGGGTGAAGAAGGGACCCTGCTCTGAAGGAGCGTCGACGTTAATTGATGCCGACGACGTCAATTGATGCCGACGACGTCAATTGACGCCGATGACGTCAATTGATGCCGACAATGATCCCGCTGTCCGCCCAGATGCCGAGCAGACCGGCGGCGCGCAGCGGGATCTCATCTTCGGTCAGCCACTCGGCTAGCGCCGCGCAGATCTCGCCGAAATTGGCGCCGCGCAGTGCCGCATCCAGAGCTGCCGCTTCGTCGGCCGGCATGGAGCGAAAGTAGTTCTGCAGGTCTTGCCGCCATAAAAGCCACGGCACGGCATGCTCGGCGCACTGCGGATCGGGGGGCGCCGCTTGGTTGCTCATCGCCTGCCACACCGCCGCCGTGTTCCATTGCAAATGCAGTCGCCGCAGCGAGGGATGGAATTCGAACCGAAGTTCGCTCCAGGCCGATGGGTCGATGGCGCTTAAGACAGCGCGCGGCTTGGGGTCAGCATCGGCGGAGTCGAACACCTCCGCCAGGGTCCACTCGAGCAGGGCGAGTTCCGCCAGAATGGGCTGCTCGGCGTAGGGCGGATTCTCGCTCAAGAATTCCGCGAGCTCAGCGCCGTACCAGCGAATCGAGCGATGCACGGACGGATGGACCGCCACAAATGCCCGGCCCATGGCGACGAACACCTCGTCGCCGAGCACCGCATGCAGCACGGGGTAGGTGTCATCGAGTGCCTCGATCAGCCGAACTTGATAGGCGTTGCGATAGATGCCGAGCCGCTCCAGGGTTGGGAGCGGCGGTGCATCCACGATGGCTTGGGCAATGGTGCTGTCCTCGCCCAGCAAGTAACGTTGTAGATCCTGCTGCAGGAGGCGCAGCTGCATCACGCCGCCTGCTGGGCGTGGTGGCGGCTGAGCTCGCGGGCGATATCGAGCTCCGCCACCAGCTCGCCAAGCTCAGGAATGTTGTCGTCGCGTTCGATCATGGTCGGTACGGTGCCGAAGTGCGCAACCGCCGCGCCATACAGATTCCACACCGGCTCGACGATGGGATGGTCGTGGGTGTCGATGAGATGACCGCCGAGATCGCTGTGGCCGGCCAGGTGAAATTGCCGCACTCTGGATTTCGGGATGGCGTGCAGGTAGGCCAACGGGTCGAAGCCGTGATTCACGCTGCTGACGTAGATGTTGTTGATGTCGAGCAAGATGGCGCAATCCGCGCGCTGCGCGACTTCGCGCAGAAACTCCCACTCGCTCATCTCGGAGGCTTGATAGGTCAGGTAGCTGGAGACGTTTTCTAGCAGGATCTGCCGCCCCAGGGCCTCCTGCACCTGACCGACCCGGGCCACCACCGCGGCGAGCGCCTCCTCGGTGTAGGGCAGGGGAAGAAGATCGTGCAGGTTGCGTCCTTCGATACCGGTCCAGCACAGATGATCGGATATCCAATGCGGTTCGATGCGGGCCGCGAGCGCCCGAACGTCGGCAAGATATTTGCAGTCGAGGGGATCGGTGCTGCCGATCGACAGCGACACCCCGTGCATGACCAGCGGGAAGCGCTCGCGAATGCGCTCCAGGTAGTCGAGCGGCTTGCCGCCGGGGACGAGATAGTTTTCGGTGATGACTTCGAGCCAGTCGATGTCGTGAGGCTCGTTGAGCATGGCCTCATAGTGCGGAGTGCGCAGGCCGAGCCCGAAACCGGCGAGATTCATGTGTTTCGCAGAAGGAGGCCGGGCGCGTCAGCGGCACCCGGCCTCAGTCGTAATACCCGATTCGGCTTACTTTGACTTCGCTTTGGCGGCATCGCACTCGGCTTGGGTCATTGCCACCCAGCCCGTGCCCTTGCAGCTGTTCATGCCCTTGCAGCTGTTCTTCGCCGACTTGCACTCCGACGTTCCCTTGCAGGAATTCACGCCCGAACAATGTACTTTCGCGGCATCCGCTGCCACCGACACAGTCGCGAACCCGGAACTGAACAACATCGCGGCTGCAGCGGCCAGTGCCGTGCTCGACAGTTTATTGACATGCATGATTGAGTCCTCAATTGTTATCGAACGCAGCGATATTGCTGCTCCCCTACAAAGACCCGGCCAACGCCAAGATTATTACCCAATTGACTAATCTTATGCCTTGCTTTGGGATATGTGGCAATGCAGCAAATGTTTGCTGCATTTCGTGGCGAGCCATGCAGTACGCTAGCGCCCATCGAAGACAAGAGAGGGGATACACATGCGGTGGATGACTGGCGCAATTGCAGTAGTCATGGTGGGTTGCGCCAATGCGCCGACTCAACCCAGTCCGGCCCCGACCGCGGTGGCTTCACAACCGGCCGTCGCCAATTCGACGGGCGCGGCTGCTGCCGCCAACGCGGCCGGCACCGCCGGTGCGCCGGCCACTGACGCGCAGCGAGCGTCCCATGCCAAGAAACTGGGACTGACAGTGATGACCGTCAACGGCGAAGTGCTGTATTGCAGAACGGAGCGCAAGACGGGATCGCACGTCGCGACGGAGACGAGCTGCCTGACGCAGGAGCAGCTCGACGATTTGCATGAGCAGACCAGCCGCGACCTCGAATACCTCAGGCGCCCGCAGCTGCCGAAGCCCTCCGGCTAACCCCGCGTTCCGCTGAAGAGATCCGCCCATAAAAAAGGCCAGACTCCGTAGTCTGGCCTTGTTCGCGTTTGCGACGCCGGAAAGCCGGCTTAGAACTTGACTCTGAAGCCTGCGTACCAGAACACACCGAGCACATCGTAACTATCCGCTGCGGTGTTGGTCCCCGTCACGTCGGAGGCCATGCCGCTCGGCAAGAACGGGGGCTTCTTGTTGAAGACGTTGTTGGCGCCGAGATAGCTGGTGACCTTGGCCTTGCTGGCAACGTCAAAGGTGTAGCGCGCCTGGATGTCGTTGTACCAGTAAGCCGGTACGTTGTTGTACGGTTCATAGACGATGCCGTTTTCCGGCGTCGTATCCATGATCTTGCCCAGGTAGTTGACCTTCCAACTGGCCTCGAAACCGCCGAGGGCGTAGTCGAGGGTCAAACTCCCCTTGTCCTTGAAGCCCGCTCCCAACCGGCCACCGGAATTGAGCTGTCCGAGGTCGACTTCCGTCGGCGCGCCCGGTACGGCCTGCTCCAGTTTCAATTGATGGGTTTCGGTCAAGAATGTATCCAACTTACCGAACCTGCCCATATCAAAGACGTAGCGGAGCGTGGTGTCGACGCCCTCGGAACGGATGTAGCCGACATTGAGGTTCAGCTGCAGCAGCTCGGTGATCTTGCCGCTGGTGTTGCTGCGGATCACGTTGTTGCAGAACGTGTCCGTGCCGGTCGCGATGCAGTTGTTGATCGACGTCTGGAAGTTGATGGAGGCAACGGCGCCCTTCACATTGATGTCGAAGTAATCGACGGTCAGTGCGAAGCCCGGCAATGCGGTCGGGGTCACCACAATCCCAAAAGTCTTTGTCGTGGAGTCCTCGGGCTTCAGGTTGGGGTTGGAGCCCTGGAGTCCGAAAATATTCTGATAGTCGAGCGGAATGTACGAGAACGTGTGATTTGCGTTGTTGGCAATTGCTGCCGCCACCGCTGGAATGGCCCGGCAGGTCGCCGCAGTGGTACCCGCGGTGGTCGCGGTGACGCCGTCGCAAGGATCGACGATCCCCGGTGGGAAGGTTTGCGCCACCCCACCATAGAGTTCACCGATATTGGGTGCGCGTACCGCGCGCGAATAGACACCGCGGAACCGCAGGTCCGGAAGGACCGCCCAGTTGAGGCCCGCCTTCCAGGCATTGACATGGCCGGACGTCGAATAGTCGGCTTCGCGGAAGGCGCCATTGATGTCGAGGGACTTGACAGCCGGCAAGTCCTTGAGCAGCGGTACATCCGTTTCTACGTAAGCCTCTTTGACGTTGACACTGCCCGCGACATTGGGCAATGCGTTGCTGCCGTTGAGCCCCGAATTGGTGAGTGGATCCTGAATTTCCGTGCTCTTGTCCTTGCGGCCTTCAGCGCCGACCACCAAGGACCACTTACCGGCCGGTAATTGCATGATGCTGCCGGTGGCGTAGGCCGAGGCAACGCCTTCAGTGATCTTCACATTACGCGTGATGATGGCCGCGACATAGTTGGCGGCGGCCGGCGTGATGCTGTTGGTGCCGAAGACGTTGATGGGTACGCAGCCTTGGTTGCGCGCCGTTGCATCGGCGCACACGATCTCGCCGGTGGTGGGGTCGACTACCGAATTCAGCGCCTGCTGGAAGTTCAGTAGATTGACGGCCCCGTGGCTGACCTGTGCGTCGGTGGTTTGGCCATAGGTGTACGAAGCATCGTAGGTCCAGTCGCTGAAGCCCAAGTCACCATTGACTCCCATCACCAGGCGGTACGTCTGTCGGCTCGCGTCGTTGCCGCGATCGGCGATATCCGACAAGCGGCGGCGGAACGTGATGTAGTTGATGCAGTCGTAGCCCGGATTGGTGGCCAGGGACCCCGTGCAGTTCGCGCCGGTGGCATTGAAGGCGTTGATTTCGGCGACGATGGGTGCGTACGTCGGATTGGTTTGCAGATACGCATTGGTAATCGGCATACCGACGAAGTCGCCATTCGCGTCCTGGGTTGTTCCATAGACCGCATTCACACCGTTCGCCGCCAGCGGCGTCGGCTCGATTTGCGAATGCGAACTCGTATCAGCAAAGGTGAGTTCGGCATACCCATGGTGATGCTCGGTGAAGTCATAGCTCGCCGTCGAAGCAATCAATGTTCTATCGACGGGCACATTGATGATGCGCTGAGCGCTGCGGTTGTAACCGGGTCCGAAGTCGCCATCGATCAGCGATCCGTTGTTCGCCGTCGAAAATACGTCGAAGAAATTCCCGGCGGAGCTGCTGACCAAGAAATTACCCTGCGGAATATACGAACTGTATTGCGGATTGACGAGCCCGCTCGGGGTGACCGACATATCCGTGTTGGTCGCCGCGCGTGACGCGGATCGCAAGCCCTGGTCCTTGTCATGCGAGACGCTCATCATGAAATGGCCGCGGTTGTCGGCGAACGCGCTGCCGAAGTTCATTCCCACCGTATAGGCGCCCGCGTCGTTGTATCCGGACTGTCCGTACTGGCCACGCAATTCGAGACCATCCAGATCTTTCTTGTAAATGATGTTGACCGCGCCGGCGATGGCGTCCGAGCCGTAGATGGCCGATGCGCCGCCGGTGACGATTTCAACGCGGTCGACGAAGTCTGTCGGAATGGTATTGAGGTCGACTTGCGACGTACCGGCCACGCCCGGGGTCATGCGCCGGCCGTTGACCAGCACCAAGGTGCGACTGTCGCCGAGGTTGCGCAAATTGATGGTGTTGATGCCGGAGTTGCTGGTCAGAAAGTTACTGTTCGCGGTGCTCAGCACCGATGTGCCTACCGAAGGCAGTTCGCGCAGTGAGGTGGCAATGTTGACTGTGCCGGTGTTTTCGATCGCCGCACTGGTGAGCACCATGGTCGGCGCGAAGGTTTCCAATTCCGGGGTCGCGATGCGCGATCCGGTGACCACCACTTCTTCCAGCGCTTCCGTGCCACCGGTTGCTGCTGCCGCCGCCGCCGCGGCGGCGACGCCGCTAGCGGATGCCGCGACCGCAAACACTCCGAAGGACAGGATGGCCCTGATCCTTCTGTCCAGCAGGCGACCCGCCGGTATCCCTGATTTAAATGTCATACCATTCCCTCCTGCAAATTTATGAATGCAAGGAACACGCTGCGGCGTGGCTTGCCACGCCGATTGAGTGTCCTGCGGCTGGAGACGCGTACGCGTTACCGCTCTTGCGTTAGTTGAAATTTGATCCCTGTCGAACAGTCGTTTTCGTAATATTGAAAGGATGGTCTGGGCGCGAGGAACGCTCCTTGCTCCCAGCCATCCGCGTAGCGCCATGGTAAGCAATGGGGTCTGTAATCACAAGCCGCTGTGTGCCGGACGAGACAATCGGAGCGCGCTACTGTTTTCCCTTACATTCCAGTTTTTTGCCGATATCGCGGCAATCTGTTGTTGAAAAGATACACTTGGCGGGGGGTTCATCCAACAGGTAGAGGCACGGCGTCAAAGGCGACGCTGAGCCTGATCTCGTCGCCCAGAATCGGGTTCGTGCCGTGCCACATATATGAGGGGAACAGCACCAGTCGGCCTGGGCGGGGCTGTACGAAATGCTCGGCGTTCATGCCGGGAATAGGCAGGCCGGACTCACCGAATTTAATCCAGCCGATCTTGGCACTGGTATCGTCGGCGTCCGCCGGCACGGCGACGTAGTACGCCGAGCTGATCCAGCCCTCCGGATGCACGTGGCTGACGTGAAAGCCGTCGCGCCGCAGCTCTACCGACCAGCAGCCCTTGATCGCGGCTCTGCCGCTGTTGCGCGCGCTGATGGGGTGCCCCAGGTCAGACCCGAGCGCAGCGACGTAGTCGGCGATCGGCGCCGCAAAGGCGCCGAGCAGCGCCTGGATGACGGGATCACGCTCGGCGGTGAGACTGCGCGCCGTTTGACTGCCGTTGCGCAGGCTTTGACCGAGGGGATGCGTGCGGAACAGGTGGCGCTTGCGTAGCACCTCGGTCAGGGCGGCGTTGAACTCCGCCATGGATTGCCACCCCGGCGGCGGCTCCAGCTCGTAGACCCGCACCAGGCGTTCATAGTCGTAGAGCCGTGCATACAGCGGGTCGCGCAGTAGTCGGGCTGCGGTGGCTTCATAGGCGATCCAGCGCTGGTCGAGGGGTTGGCGCAAACGCTGCGCGCGAATCATCGGCAGGGCTTGGTCGGGCTGCCCCATCGACAGATCGATGCTGACCAGGCTTTCAGCCATGCCGGCATCGTCGGGCCGTGCGCGCAGCGCCTCGAACGCCTCGAGACGCGCCTCGCCGAGGCGGCCCATTTCGTGCAGAACGGCCGCGAGCGCGGCGCGTACGTTGGGATGCGGACCGCCACTGTGCGCAAGCGCGCGCAACACCGCCTCGGCGCCGCTCAAATCGCCGGACCGCCGCAGCAAATCGGCCCAGGTGAGCTGCAGGCCGAGATCACCGCGGTGCACGGCTGCCGCCGCGGCAATATCGCGCGCGAATTTGGGATCGCCGCGCATGAAGCGCAGCTGCGCCAAGTTCGACTGGGCCACCGGGTCACGCGGCTCGAGCGAGACGGCCTTGGCATAGGCGCTCTCCGCCTCGTCGGTGCGGTACAGCTGCAGCAGCGCGCGGCCCCGATTGATGTGCAGTTCGCGGGCGCCGAGGCCGAGGCTTTGCGCCCGGTTGAGCGCCGCGATGGCATCTTCCGCCCGATCCATCTGCGACAGCAGTGCGCCCAGGTTATGGTGCGCGTACACGTCCCGCGGGGCAATTTGCACGGCGCGCTTGTAGGCAGTCTCGGCCTCGGCCAACCGCGCCTGTTGGCGCAGCACCATGCCGAGCGCGATCCACGCTCCGGCATCCCGGCTGTGCGTGGCGGCGAGCGCCTTGCGGCAGGCTGCTTCCGCCTCGCCGAGCGCGCCGCGCGCCAGGAGATCGTAGGCAATATTCAGCGTATTTTGCACGTTCAAGGGCGATCCAATACTGCGGCTTCAATCGCCGCCATTGTCGCACTGCCGGCGCGGCAGCGTGAGTGTCCCGCTGGGATCTGGCAAACTCTCGCGATGCTCGATATCCCCGGCCAGCCGATTCTTGACAAAGCTACGCTCGTCGGCGGCTGTGCGCGCCTGCCGATGCGCGTGGACGCGGCGCGGCTGCGCGCCGAGGTGGAGCGGCTGCCGCCCGCACTGTGGGGCTCGCCCGGCGGCCGCGTCGGCGTCCAGCGAGCCGCAGAAGCGGTGTTCCTGCGTGGGCACGCGCCGGCGGAAGGTGATTTGCCGATCGACGAGCGGCCGCCGCTCGGCGAACTGCCCTACATCCGATCGATCATCGAGACCGAGATTTCGGCGCCGCCGCAGCGCTGTCTGCTGGCGCGCGTGGCGGCCGGCGACTTCATCGCGCCGCATATCGACCGCGCCCCGTATTTCAACAAGACCATCCGCATTCACCTGCCGGTGATCACGCATGCGCTTTCCTTCATGTGGAGCGTGGGTGAGTGCTACGTCATGCAGGCGGGAGAGGTTTGGGCGCTCAACAATTGCGCACCGCACGCGGTGTGGAATGCGCATGCGACCCTGTCGCGGACCCATTTGATCTGCGATTTTCTGCCCACCGCGGCGTTGTTGGATCTGCTGGCGCATTCCGAGCGCAGCCTCGGCGCGCACAACCGCGAAGTCGATGACTTTTTCGCGCGTCTCGCCCGCGGCGCCGCGGGCGGCCGCGCATGATAGTCACCGATCACTGCATCTTCCTGCATCTACACAAATCGGGCGGCACCTTCGTCAATGAATTTCTGATGCGCTTTGTGCCTGAGGCGCGCCAGATCGGCTACCACCTGCCGCGAAAACTGGCGCCGCCGACCGCGGCGCAGTTGCCGGCGCTCGGCTTCGTGCGCAATCCGTGGAGCTACTACGTGTCGTGGTATTCGTTTCAGGCGCGCCGCCGTGCGCCGAATGCGCTATTTCGCATTCTGAGCGACGATGGCCGGCTGGATTTCGAACACACCGTCGCCAATATGCTGAACCTCGGATCCACGGGTTCGCTGCTCGATGAAATCGTCGCGGCACTCCCCGAGCAGTACACCAACAAGGGATTGAACATACCGGGGTTCGCGCTCGAACCCATTCGTCTGTCGGGCCGGGGGTTCTACAGCTATCTTTATTGGTATCTCTACGATGGGCCGGGAGTCATGCATATCCGCCGCAGCGATCGTCTGCGCGCCGAACTGATTCCGATGTTGGTGGCGGTGGGACAACCGGTGAGTTCCGCGATGCGCAGCTACGTGCAGGAGGCGGCCGACCGCAACACGTCGGAGCATGCGGCGTACACGACCTACTATGGCGACGAGCTGCGCAACCTGGTCGCGGAGCGCGACGCCAGCATCATCTCCCGGCACGAATTCAAATTCGGCGACTAGGCGAGTTCCTGCAGCCGGCGCCAGACGGCTTCGACTTCCGGCAGCACGGGCTCGATGAGAGCGGCATTGCGCCGCCATTTGTTCGGCTCCGGCGGCGTTTGTGTGAAGCGCGACAGGGGCAGGGGCTGCGACACACGGCTCTGGAGACGCGCGTCCATCTCGATGCCGATGAAGCGGCAGATGCGCTCGACCTGCGCCGCAGGGTCGGCCACGAATTGCGTGTGGTTCAAACTCATCCAGCGTCCGGGCGCCAGCTGCGCCAAATCGTCGAGCGCGATACTGTTGGCGGTCGACCACTGAAAGGCGGCGATTTCCTCGAGCGGCCGGCCGTTCATCGCGCGCCATTGCGGCGGCAGCAGCAGCGACCACGGCCCGTCGAAGCCGTCGAGCCCGTTGTAGGTCTTCCAACGGCCGGAGCGCCACGCCTCGATGATGCTGCTCAAGTTCTCGCGGGGATCGCGCCACAGAAACACGAATAGCGCGTCAGGAAACAGCCGGTTGAAGAACGGGATGCGCAGTGCATTCTTCGGCGTCTTCTCGAGCAGCCGCGACTCCGGGCGCAGCGGCACCGGGGCATCGTCCGCATCGCGCAGCCGGCCGGCGATGGTATCCATGATGTGTTCGTAGACCGGTTCGCTCGCCTGCGCCGCGGTCAGGCGGTTCGACTCGACGTCGGGTGCGCCGGGCCGCAATGCCTGGAGGTCTTCGACCAGCCAGTGCGCTTCGCCGCCCAAGGTCACGAGGTTGGCGCTGCACGCCAGGGTCTCGAACAGCAAGGTGCTACCCGAGCGCGGCGCGGCGATGATGAACACCGGACGATCCAGGGAGCGGCGCACAGCGCGAGCCGGTGCCGGCGCTGACGGTGGGGGCGCCGGTGCGGCGGGCTTCTCGGCTACCGCGGGCAGAATCACGCGCAGCACGCGGCCCTCGAGCACCTTGTGCGCGGCGATGCGATTGGTGCGCATCGACAAGCCTTCGCCCAGCTGCTTCGATGCCTCGCGCAGTTGTTGGCGCAGTGCGTTGTATTGCGGCCATCCCGAGGGGCGTTCGCCGTGCAGGGCGTAGAGCTGGCGCCAATCGCTGCGGAAGGCGTCGAGCAAACCCATATACTGTGCCATGCGGGCGGGATCGGCCGCGGTCAGTTCGGCGCGCAGATCTAGCAACAGCAGATCGATTTCGGCCGGAGCCATGACGGGTGCCAGCGTGGTGCGTTCGGTCAGCAATTGCACGTCGCGATTGGGGTCGAAGCGATGCTGCAGCGGCGCGGCGCCGGCTTGTCCTTGCGCGACCAGCTGCCAGAATGCGGAGTTGCCCGCGGTATCGCCGACCAGGTGGATGCGCGATTCCTCGCTGTCATTGAGCACGCGGTGGCGGCGCCAATTGTCGAAAATCCACGCCTCGCCGGCCGCCATGTGCACGGTTTCATCGCCGCAGTGAAACTGCACGCCCGGGGTGGTGAATATCGGGATGTGAACCCGCACCCGGTAGTACCAGTGGTAATTGATGTCGGCGTGTTCCGGAACGTCGCTGTGCGGCGCGAGTTGCATCAGCCGCGAGCGGCTCCACACCACACCCAAACTGGCGAGCACTTGCCGCAGGTAGGGGGTGCGCTTGAGGTGCGCCGTGGGCTGCATCACGCCATCGACGTCGTCATTCTCACCGCCGCCGGCGCTGATCAGGCGCAGCGCCGAGTTGCCGGCGATGCCGTTGGGATGCTCGTTCCAGGACTCCGCCGGCAACCGCCGCACTTCCTCCTGCAGCCGCGCAATGTCGAAGCGCACCGGCAGGCGATAGAAAGGCTGTGAAAGTCGCATGGAGTCGTGACCTGCGTTGCGGCTAGGCGTCGACGGGTTGCAGGTCACCCATCCGCGACATCAGTTCGGCGACGGCCAGGCGTTCCACTTCGGTGAGATGGGGATTCCAGATGTCGAAGATCAGCACCACCCGGATTTGGGCGCTGCGATTCCAGGCCTCGTGCTCGTAGGTGTCGTCGAACACCACCACGCGTCCTTCCTGCCAGGCATGCTCTTCCCCGCCGACGACCAGCGCGCAATCCTCGGGCACGATGAGCGGCAGATGACCCACCAACCGGGTGTTGGTCACGCCGCGGTGGCGTAACAAGTGCGTGCCCGGTGTGAACACCGAGTACAGAACCTCGGGCCCGTGAGCCGTGACCCGGCACAGCGGCAGGGCGTCGATGGCGGCGGCGGTGGCCGGGCACGCCGCGCAATTGTCGTCGCGACGCACCCCGTGGCGAAAGAAGTAGTAGCCATTCCAACTCGGCTTGGCGTTGATGCCGCGCAAATTGACGCGCTCGATTTCTTCGCTCAAAAACACGCGCTCACGGCCGGCGTCCGATGGCAGCAGCTTGAGCAGCTCTTCGCGTATCGGCGCGGTACAGGCTTCAAAGGCATCGATCCAGGGAAACAAGCCGCGATCGAGGTAGGCACTCGGCGGCAGGCCGGGAAAGTAAAACAGGGTCGGCTGCTGCCGCGGATCCGCAAGGACCGGCGGCTCGTCACGCAGATAAATACGCAGCGCCTGCGCGACGCGCGCCAATGCCGATTCGCCATGCGCGGCGCGCAGCTGTGTATAGGCCTCATCGGCCATGGCGCGCTTGGTTTCACGAATCAGCCGCACGGCGCGCTCGAGCAGCGGCCTGAGGAGGGAAGGGGTCGTCGCCGGATCGTGCCAGCGCCCCTCGCGCTGCGCCTGCGAGAGCGCATTGACATACTCGG
>DATLVV010000501.1:0-2998 GCA_035577165.1 Steroidobacteraceae bacterium
CATGACAGATGCGTCCTGCGGCAGATTCATCCCAAAACGCCGCGATATTGCGGCCGTACGGAGTGGGCGCGCTCAATCTGCAACAACGCGGGGACGAGTGCGCTGCAACGGCAACTTGTGCGCCGCTGCAGAGGCGCTGCGGGCGCTCGGTACGCGCTCCAACATTCGTCCCTGCAGCGGGCGGATTCGTCACGTCGCGCGCCGAGTTTTTCACATACCTCATCGCTTCTTTCGGGCGGAGATTATCTTTCGCATCAATGCCGCAAGGAGATACGGCAGGGATGAAATGGACAGCAGTCAGCTGTCGCGAGAGCGCAACGGGAGAACTCGCATGTACCGATTAGTGCAAGCCTTTAACAAGTGCCTGGCGTTGGCTGCGGCGATAGCTGTGACCAGCATGGCGACAACCCTGACCAGTACGCCTGCCTTTGCGCAGCAGCCTGCCGCCGTCGCGGCGGCACCGGCGGAGCCGCTGCAAGAAATCGTCGTCACAGGTTCGCGCATCGCTTCGCCGAATGCAGTGAGCACGAGCCCCATACAGGTCATCTCGTCCCAGTCCATGCAGGTGTCGGGCAAGACCGATATCACCGACATCATCAATCAGCTGCCGCAGAACTTCACCAACGATCTGGGCCAGGATCTCGGCAACGGGACGTCGGGTTTGACGACCGCGGGCGGCGTCGCGACCGCGGACTTGCGGGGCCTGGGCCCGGCCCGCACCTTGGTGCTGATCGATGGACGGAGATTGGGCGTGGGTTCGCCGAATACGGCGATCGCGGAGCCGGCTCCCGACCTCGATCAAATTCCAGTGGGATTGGTGGAGCGGGTGGAAGTCGTCACCGGCGGTGCCTCTGCGGCCTACGGCTCGGACGCCATCGCCGGGGTGGTCAACTTCATCATGAAGAAGAACTTCGAGGGCTTTCAGATCGACGGCCAGTGGGGCGTGAACTACCACGACAATAACAACAGCTTCGCTCAGGGCTTGGTGTCGGATTTCGGCACCACCCCGCCCACGGGCACTGCCAAGGACGGGCGCAACCGCACGTTCGACATGTTGATGGGTACGAATTTCGCAGACGGCAAGGGCAATATCACGGCCTACCTGAGCTATCGGCATGCCGATCCGGTGGAGAGCAGTCAGCGCGACTACGGCGCCTGCCAGACGTTTCCGACGGGCGACGCCGCCGGCAATGTCACCGGCATCACCTGCGGCGGTTCGTCGAATTCGAATTGGTTCCAACCGGCAAGTGGGCCCAACGTGGGCAATGTTTACAGCGTCTATGGACATGGCTTCGTGCCGCAGGGCTCGGTGGCGACCACGCCGCCGGCGGTCTACAACTCTCAAGGCTTCATCTCCATGACCCGCGAAGATGATCGCTACAACGCCGCGTTCATGGCGCATCAGGAGATCGACCCCGCCTTCCAACCCTACGCCCAGTTCTTCTTCATGGACGACAAGTCGCATCAGAGCACCGCGCCGGCCGCGCTGTTCAAGGACAGCAATCCGCTCGATCCGACGGGGGCGGGGGACTACTACGTCAATTGCAGCAATCCCCTGTTGAGCGCGCAGCAGCAAGCCATCCTGTGCACCCCGGCGCAGATCGCAGCCGATACCGCGAACCCGGGTTCCGCGAGCGCCAAGGTGAGAATCGGACGCCGCAACATCGAGGGCGGCGATCGTTCCGCGGACTTCGAACATACCAACTACCGGGCGGTGTTCGGCGCCACAGGCGACTTCGCAGGCGCCTGGAGCTATGACGTCTATGGTCAGTACTACTATACGAAGTTCACCGACTCCAACGAGAAATACCTGAGCTACGCCGGCATCACCAACGCCCTTCAGGCGACGGGCACGGCGGCGAGCCCCAAATGCATCAGCGGCGCCATCGGCTGCGTGCCTTACAATATCTTCGCCGACGGCGGCGTGACCCAGGCCCAGCTCAACTACCTGTACCAGTTGGGCACCGCGCAGGGCGCCTCGACCTTGCGCACGCTGCATGCCGATATCACCGGCAAGCTCGGCGACTACGGCATCACCTCGCCGCTCGCGCACGAGGGGGTGGCGGTGAACATCGGCTACGAGCACCGCAACGATCACGAATTTCTGCAGCCGGATTCGGCCCAGGAGAGCGGCTTGTTGTCCGGATTCGGCAGCGCCGTGGCGCCGATCGACAACAGCATCGCGGTCAGTGAAGAGTTCATCGAGATCCGTGCCCCGCTGATGCAGGACAAACCGGGCGCCAAAGAGCTGCTGTTCGACACCGGCTACCGTCGTTCGGACTATACGACCGCCGGGGTGACCAATACCTATAAGTTCGAGGTGCAGTACGCGCCGATCGAGGACTATCGGTTCCGCCTGTCCTATGACCGCGCCGTCCGCGCACCGAGCGTCGCGGAACTCTACACGCCGCCCATCGTCGGCCTGGCTCAGATCGGCAACGATCCATGCGCGCCGCCCATCATCTACACGCTCGTGCAGTGCCAGCGCACGGGTGTGACTGCTGCGCAATACAATAACGCGTCCATTCCCCAAGCTGTGGCCAACCAATTGTCGCAGCAGACCAGCGGCAATGTGGCATTGAAGCCGGAAACCGCCGACACGTACACCATCGGACTCAACTTTGCGCCGAGCTTTCTGCCGCGCTTCACCGGCAGCATCGATTACTACCACATCAGCGTGAAGGACGAGGTGGGCGTGTACCCCTACCTCGTCATCTTGTCGAATTGCGCCAATACCGGCGACCCGACCTATTGCAGCCAGATCGTACGCCAGCCCACCACCGGCAGTTTGACCGGCAACAGTAATGCGGGCGGCGGTTACGTGATGCAGAAACAGTACAACCTGGGCACCGCGGTCAATTCCGGCATCGACCTGCAATTGGGCTATCATGTCGATCTGCCGCCCGGCTTCGGCGGCTTGTCGTTCACGATGAACGGCAGCTACTTGCTGCAGAACACATCGCAACCCATACCCGGAGCGCACACGTACGACTGCTCC
>DATLVV010000502.1:0-9524 GCA_035577165.1 Steroidobacteraceae bacterium
GCGCTTGAAGGCGGGACGCGCCATGACGCTGTGCTGCACGGCGAACAGCGCCACCAGACCTAAGTCGATGAGCAGGGCGGTCCCGACGGACGTATCCGGCGTCCCATCCAGGGTCGTCGGAATGAAAAAGCCGCCGATGAAGCAGAAGGCGTATAGAAAGACGCCGAGGGACAAGGCGTAGCTCAAAATGCCGTAAACAAATATTCCGATGCGGGACATGATGCTTTCCTGTGGAATGCCAAGTGCACCGGCGACAGGATGACTTCGGTTCGCGCCGACCGAATCGGAGGAATCACTCGTTTTGCGCTGAGGGCATCCTCGCTTTGCGCTATAATAATTAATAAAATCAGATAGTTGACGTGTGGTAGAGTTCGCCATCACAGACGCTGCCAAAGAGCAGCCGGGAAACGCCAGTGGACTCCACCAATTGTCTGCATCGCAAGCTCTCTTCGTTCGGAGTTCTGATGCTGACCTTGTCCTGCCTGTCTCCGGTGTTCTCAGTCTATGGAGTCGGCTCGGATGTGCTGCAGCATGCCGGGACCGGCGCCGCGGCCATGTTCATCTGCGCCATTGGAGTCGCCGTGGTATGGGCGGTCGTCTACGCCGAGCTGGGCTCGGCCTATCCTTACTCGGGCGGCGACTACGTGGGAGTGGGGTCGGTTCTCGGCCCCTGGGCCGGCTTTGCAAGCCTGACTGTGTGGGCCGTGATTCTGGCGCCCAGCAACGCTTTTCTCGCGAAAACGGTCGCGCTCTACGTCGGCGATGTGCTGCCGGCTGCCTCGCCGACCCTGATCACTTTCGGGTCGATCGCCGCTGCCACCGTCGTCGCGCTGCTGGCGGTTCGCACCAGCGCGATAGTGACCGGAATTTTTCTCGGCATCGAGATGCTGGCGGTGTTGGTTCTGCTCGGTGCCGGACTGCGGCATCCGGTACGCGGTTTGGCGAGCGTCGTGCTGCATCCGGTCGCGCTCGGGCCGGGCGGCACCTTGGTACCGCTTGCGCTCGGGGCGATGGCGCTCGCGGGCGTCAGCGCGGCCTACGCAACTGCCGGCGGCAATCAGGCGATCGCATTCGGCGAGGAACTGGTGGAACCGCATCGTCATATGGGCAGCGTGATCCTGCTCGCGGGTCTGATCGGTGGGTTCGCCACCGCGCTGCCCGTCATCGCAGTCGTCCTGGGCGCGGGCGATCTGCCGGCAATTCTGCGAAGTCCCGCGCCGTTCAGCGCTTTCATCGCATCGGTCGCCGGCCCGGCCGCGGGTCACTTGTTGAGCGCAGGCGTGCTGGTGGCGGTCTTCAACGCGCTGATTGCCCAGATCATGTTCAGCGCGCGCCTGTTCTTCAGCTTCGGGCGCGACGGAATCTTTCACCCGATGATCAACACTGCGTTGGCGAACGTTCATCGCTCTTCAGGAGCGCCACGAGCGGCAACATGGATCGTCGGCGCGATCAGCGCTGCGTGCTGTTTGCTGGACACCCATGTGTTGATCGTTTTCGTATCGGGTCTCACGGTGTATAGCCTCGCCTTGGTCAGTCTTGCAGTACTCGTGGGCCGCTCGCGGCGGTTGACCGGGCAACCCGGCTATTGGCGATCGCCGCTGTATCCTTTGGCGCCGGTTCTCGGCCTCCTCATCGCAGCGGCATTCGGCATCGCGGATCTGCTCGATGCGGGCGCCGGGCGACCGGGCCTGTTGATACTCGGTGCGATGATCGTCACCGGACTCCTGTGGCACCATTTTGTCTTGAGCCGGCGGCCCGGCGGTTGGATGCCCCAAGTCGAATCGATCGCCGCGGTGCCGCCGGCGTAGTCAGAGCGGCGCGTTGCTGGCCGTCAAGGGTCACGCGGCGCGTTTGATGGTGTGGGACAGATGGTCTGGGGCTCCGGGGCGCCCGGGGTCATCGTGCTCGGACCGGCGACTGCGATTTGGTAGCAGTTGTCGTTGACCCATACGATCCAGTCGCCGTTGGCCGTCTTGTATTGTTCGCCGACCCGGTGATTGCCGCGCGGCCACCAATGTTCTTCGGCCGGCCCACCCGAGACCGAGCTGTTGCTGGGCGGCCGATGGTTGCGGATCTCGAACGCCTGCAGCGCGCGACGCGCTTCTGCCGCCCAATCCACCCCTGCGCCTCGGCCGTTTGGCCCCGAGGAAGATTGCGTTGACGGCAGGAGTGAGTCCAGATCGGGAGGAGCGACCGTGATTGCCGTATCGCCGCTCAAGCGGCGCAGCCGCGCGTTCTCGGAGCGGACTTTGGGGAGGATCGGAGGCGGTAAGAATAAAACTTCAACCGACGGCTCGATGGACGCAACGGGGGTGCCGATTCGAGAGGCTCTCGCGAGCAGGGCCACCAACGCGAGGTGCAGAGCCAACACGATGATGAGGATCGTGTATCGTGAAAAGTCCCACGCGCTCGACTCATACATGTCCAAGATGGACCCGCGCTGCTGACGATGGTTCCCGACGTTAGCCCGTTCCGGATTTCAGAAATGCAACAACCCGCCGGACCTCCACCACGAGATTTTCCGCGAGTATTGGAATCCGCGCGCTCATTCCCGAACCTGCCGCGGATTCCAGCTCCGCCGCCGCCGCACTCGCCGCAGAGGCGCGCAAGTTTGCGCTCGCGCCTTTGAGCGTGTGCGCGGATACGCGCAGCGTCGCGGCATCGCCCGCGTTCAGCGCCGCCTCGATCGCGGAGAGTTCGCGATCGCCGGTGCCGATGAAGGCGTCAGCCAAGTCGCGGGCGAAACTTTGGTCGTCGTCGATCGATTTGAGCAGCGCCGACCAATCGACCGGCTGGTGCAACGGGGCGGGCGCGGGCGATGCGCCGCCGCCGGGCTGCGTATCACCGCTCTGTGGTGACGGGTCCTTGACCGCTGCCGGCAGCATCGCGAGGCTGCTGGGCAGCAGGCGCTCCAACGAGGCATCCAACTTGGCGCGATCGATCGGTTTGGAAAGGTAATCATCCATCCCGGCAGCGCGGCACTTCTCTTCGTCGCCTTTCATGGCATGCGCAGTGAGCGCGACGATGGGAATATGGCTGTTGCCGGCCTCGAGCCTGCGGATCTCGCGGGTTGCCGCATAGCCATCCATTTGCGGCATCTGGCAGTCCATGATGATGAGATCGAATTTTCCGGTTTGCCAGGCGGAGATGGCGGCCAGGCCGTCGGCAACGACATCGACGCGAAAATTCATTTTTTCCAACAAACTTCGCGCCACTTTCTGATTGACGAGATTGTCCTCGGCCAGCAGGATTCGATTGCGAGTCCGCGCCCGCTGCGCGCGCAGTGCGTGCCGCGTGATCATCGGCTGACTGCGCAGATGCCAGGAATCCGCGCTGTTGGCCAACACCAGTATCAGACATTCCATGAGATCGCGCTGCGTGACCGGCTTCAACAAGTAACCCGCAAAACCGATGTCGGCAAAGATCCGGCCGTCGCCGCGTTGGCCTGAGGAAGTCAGGAGAACCAGTCGGGTCGAGCGCAACGTGCTGTCCTGAATGATCATCCGGCCCAGATCCGCGCCGTCGCAATCCGGCATGAGGTGGTCGAGCAGGGCCGCATCAAACGGACGTCCCGCCGCGCTTGCCTGGCGTACGAGCGCCAGCGCCTCATCCGCCGAGCTTGCGGACATGGGCTCGACGCCGCAGAGCATGAGTTGCCCCATGAGCACTTTGCGATTGGTAGCGTTGTCATCCACCACGAGCACACGCTGGCCTTTGAGGGAGGCCGGTGCCGGAGGCGCGGGCGGCTCGCTGCTGCGGCTTGCCGGCGCGAAACTGACGCTGAACCAAAAAAGAGATCCGACTCCTTCGGTACTTTGAACGCCGGTTTCGCCGCCCATCAGGTCGACGAGATGCCGCACGATGGACAAACCCAATCCGGTCCCGCCGAACCTGCGCGTCGTCGAGGTGTCCACCTGCATGAAGGGCGCAAACAAGGATCCGAGCCGATCGGCCGGTATGCCGATCCCCGTGTCCCGAACTTCGCAGCGCACGCGGGTGCCGCTGTCGCCGATTTCGAGGACTTTGAGTTCCAGCGACACCTCGCCCTTTTCGGTGAACTTGATGGCATTGCCGGCGAGGTTCAACAGGATTTGACGGATGCGCCCTGCATCGCATTTGACCAGATTGGGCAGGCTCGCATCGATCTGGGCGGTGAGTTCCAGGCCTTTGGCGTGGGCCTGAATCGACAGCAGTCGGGCGACGTCCTCGATCGTATCGCGCAGGTCCACATCCAACTGTTCGAATTCGAGTTTCCCGGCTTCGACTTTGGAGAAGTCCAAGATGTCATTGATGACAGTGAGGAGCGAGGTGCCGCTGTCGCGAATGGTTTCCGCATAGTCGCGCTGCAGGGCATCGAGGTGCGTATCAAGCAGCAGTTCGGTCATGCCGAGCACGCCGTTCATCGGCGTGCGGATCTCATGGCTCATATTGGCGAGGAAGTCGCTTTTTGCGCGGTTGGCCGATTCAGCAACTTCCTTGGCGCGCAGAGTCTCGTTCGCCGCGGCCTTCAGGTCGGTGAGGTCGAGCACGATCCCATGCATTTCCAGCGGCTGACCCCGGGAATCGCTGCGCGCGGCGACTGCGGCGCGCACGTACTTGACAGTGCCGTCGACGATGAAGCGATGATCGAGGGTGCGCGAGCCGCCGCCGGAGGACAGCTCCGTCAGCGCGGACTCGACCGATTGCCGGTCATCCGGGTGGGTGGCCGCCAGATAGGCCGTCAGCGGCTGGTCGGTGACTGCGGGGTTGCCCATCAGCTGCCGTAGTTCACTCGACAAGGTGCCGGCGTGGGTGCGCAGGTTCGTGTACCAGGTACCCAGGTTGGCGAATTGTTGGGCGCGCTTGAGCTGATCTTCCGTATCGGCTTGAGCGTTCACGGCCCGCCGCCGGGCGATTTGCGCGCGCCAGATGGCAACGCCGTTGAGGAATGCGATCGCACCCGCGATCAACACGCCGAGGGCAGCGGAGACGTCGACCCGCCGCACCAACTGGCGGTAGCGGTCGGCTCGAACGGTGATGCCCACGTAACCGACCATCTCGCCGCTCGGGGCGAAAATCGGCGCGTGGGCGCGAATGCCCATACCCCATGCGGTGGCGGTGGGTTCCTTTTCCACCGTCAGGCGCTGGGTTCTCGTGACCTCCCTCTCACCCGGGCTCGGATCGTCGACTTCCATCGGCGGAGAGTGGTTCGGCTTTCCCGCTTCATCAAAGGTGCCGATGCGTGTGCCGTCCAGCACGAAATGCATGACATCTCCCTGCATCACGCCGACGTAGGCGAAGCGAATATCGGGATTGGTGTCGAGCAGTACTTGAAGGGGCCGCGCGGCGCGGTTGTATTCCGGCGAACCGTCCTGGGCTGCGCTCGTGATGGTGCGCAGCTGAGCGGCGTCGATGAGCGCTGCCGTGTCGGCGGCGGTGCGCGCGAGGTAAGTCCTGACGTCCTCCAAGAGAATCTGCCGGACGATGACGTCAACCACCGCGATTCCCGCAATGGCCGTTCCCCATGCGATCAAACCGCCGACGATGGCCGATAGCACGGGACGGGCCTCGTCGCCCCTGCCGCGCGCCAATCCAAGGCGCAGGTCAAGTCGTTTCCACAAGGGCATCATGCTCGTCATAGGGCCATTGCCGCTGGTCTTTGGACGCAGAGTAGACCGTCCATGGGCCCTCTGACCATCCTCATTCTCGCGAACCGCGAAGCAGATCTCGAAGACAGGGGTCTGCGGGCGGCGGAATGCCTACCTGGCCTTGAATATTGCGACAATCTTGACGCTGGCCGGGTCGAATACTGCCAGTAGAACTCGGCCTCGTCCGGTCACCGGCATGCCATTCGGCTGATCGACGGCCAAACCGGCCGCGGCCATGTGTTCCTTGAGCTTTTTTTTGTCATTGGGGCTCAGGCGGGCGATCTCGTCGACCTTTTTCAATTTGGTGCGAAGGACCGACAGTCCCTGATCCCAGGGTTTGAAGTATCGCGGCATTGAGATCACATCGTCGCCGCCAAAGAGTGACGACTGTATGATCTTCACACTCTCCTCTCGATTCTGCGGCAGAGGTGCCCAGACCCACCGCGGTAAGCTGTACCAATGCGGAGCCAAGCCCGGGTTCTGCTTGAGGCCGAGCGCCGACTCCTTGGCGTCGATATCGTAGGCCTGCACCAGCTGCAGTAGGGTCTCGGAATACGCATAGTAGAGCGGCCGTCCGCTCCACAGCGACGTCGTGCCATACACCAGCGCGCAGAGTTGCACCGCAACGATCACCGCAATGTCGCGAGCGAGTACACGCCGAGGTTTGCTGGATCGGGCGACGATCAAGGTGAGGAGCGGGCCGAGCACGATGTCGACACTCACCATCACTATGACCACATGCCCGACGTCGGTCAGGTACCAGCCCGGCCAGCGATACCAGCCGAAGTAAAGCGCACCGAGGATGCTCGACAGCGCCACGCTGCTGGCCAGCAAGTGCAGACCGAACGCCTTGAATCTAAACTTCATATTTATATTTTCCACAAATCGCCGGGCAAGTGAAGATTCGCGGATTTAGTGCAGGGAAAATCTGCAAACTCGGTCACATCGCGCGGCCGAGCGCTCAGGGTAGGGCAATCGCTCAGGGCACAGCGATGCTGCGCCGGTAACCCTTGCCGGCCGCGGGGGCGGCGGACGCGTGATGCCAAATGCGAAAGCCGCCGAGGAAGGCGAAGTCGTTGCTGCCGAGGCGCGCGTTTTTCGGCAGCCGCTTCAACTTGCGCGCATTGCCGCCGCCGATGACCACATAGTCGGCTTCGAGCAAGGTGCTGAGCTGCAGCACCACCTCGTTCACGGTGCGGCGCCATTTCTTGCCGCCCAAGCGTTTGAGCCCGCGCGCCCCGACGAAATCCTCGTAGGTGCGGCCCTTCTTGTACGGCAGGTGTGCGAGTTCCATGGGCGCCACCACGCCATCGACGATCATGGCCGAGCCCAAGCCCGTGCCGAGACCCAGAAACAGCATCCGGCCGCCTTCGTAGCTGCCGACTGCCTGCATCGCTGCATCGTTCATGATGCGGGTCGGCCGGCCGAAGGCTTTGCGAAAATCAAAACCCACCCAACCGGCGCCGAGGTTGTGCGGGTCCGTCACCACCTTGCCGTGCAGGACCACACCGGGATAGCCGATGGAGACCGCATCGTAAGTCCAATCCCCGGTCATTTCGTGCACGCGCGACACCATTCGGCGCGGCGTCAGTTCCGGCCCCGAATCAAATTGCCGCAGCTCGCGGCGGCCGAATACCCGCATTTTTACGTGGCTTCCGCCGACGTCGATGGCGAGTACCCGTTTGTGGCGCATTGGTTTCATGTGCGGCAATATACCCGTTCTTTCTCAGCGGCGGCTACATGACGGACAGGCGATTTGCCCTGGTGATCTTTGATTGCGACGGTGTTCTGGTCGACAGCGAACTGATTACCAGCCGCGTGTTCACGAAGATGCTCAATGAGCTGGGAATCGCGGTCACCGCGGCGCAGGCGTTCGAGCAATTTGTCGGTAAGTCCATGGCGCAGTGTCTCGAGATCGTCGCAGGATTGCTGGGACACGAGGTGCCGAACGACTTCGTCCAGGACTATCACCGGCGCATCACCCGGGCGCTGCATTCGGAACTCGAGGCGGTCCCGGGAATCGAAGCGGCGTTGGACGGTTTGCGCACGCCGTACTGTGTTGCGTCGAACGGCAGCCACGAAAAGATGCAGGTCACCTTGGGAAAAACGGGCTTGCTGCCCAAGTTCAAGGACAAGCTGTTCAGCGTCTCGGAAGTTGCCCGGGGCAAACCCCATCCCGACATTTTCCTGTACGCCGCGGACAAATCCGGCGTGCCGCCCGCCGCGTGCGCGGTCATCGAAGATACCTCGACAGGCGTGACCGCCGGTGTCGCCGCGGGAATGACCGTCTTCGGATATTGCGCCCACACCCCGGCGCGCCTCTTGATCGATGCGGGTGCGCATTTCACCTTCGACCGCATGAGCGAACTTCCTGATTTGCTGTGCGGCTCCCGCCCATCGCAGCCGAGGTAGCGTATGTTCAATGCAATCCTGATCGAGCGGGATGATCGCCCGTACCGTGCAACGCTGACGCAGCTCGAAGAGGGTCGGTTGCCCGCCGGCGAGGTCACGGTGCGCGTCGACTATTCGACGCTCAATTACAAGGACGCGCTCGCAATCACCGGCAAGGCGCCGGTGGTGAGGCAATTCCCGATGGTGCCGGGAGTCGATTTTGCCGGCACGGTCGATGCGTCCGAACATCCTTCCTATCGCGCCGGGGACCGCGTTTTGCTCAACGGCTGGGGTGTGGGGGAGACACATTGGGGCGGGCTCGCGCAGCGCGCCCGCGTCAAGGGCGATTGGCTCATTCCCCTGCCTGCCGCCTTTACGCCGCGGCAATCTATGGCCATCGGCACCGCCGGGTACACGGCCATGCTGTGCGTCATTGCGCTCGAACGCCACGGCGTGACTCCCGCGAGCGGCGAGATCTTGGTGACAGGGGCTGCCGGGGGAGTGGGCAGCGTGGCGGTGGCGGTGCTGGCCAAGCTTGGATTCAGGGTGGCGGCGGTCACCGGCCGTTTGGCGGAGGCTGAATATCTCAAGCGCCTGGGGGCCGCTGAAATCCTCGACCGGGCGCTGTTTACGGCCCCGGGAAAGCCGCTGGCCAAGGAGCGTTGGGCGGGCGCCATCGACGTGGTGGGCAGTCATACTCTCGCCAATGTGTGCGCGGCCCTGCGCTATCGCGGTGTGGTTGCGGCGTGCGGACTCGCCGGCGGAATGGATTTTCCGGCGAGCGTGGCGCCCTTCATTTTGCGCGGCATCACGCTTGCGGGAGTGGACAGCGTGATGTGTCCGCGCGCGGATCGGCTGGAGGCCTGGCGGCGATTGAGCCACGACCTCGACATCGGCAGACTTGAGCTGCTCACCGAAGAAATCGGCCTGTCGCAGGTGATCGACCTCGCCGGCGCATTGCTCGAGGGCCGGGTTCGCGGCCGCGTCGTCGTGGACACCGGCCGTTAGCCCAGCAGAGTGATCCAGCCGAGCACCAGCAACGCGAGAAAAACCGTCTCGGCTGCGATCAGCGCGATGGCGGTGGTGCCGACCGCCATCATTTCGCGCAAGCTGGTCTTCATGCCGAGAGCCGCCACCGAAATGACCAGCAACCACTTCGACAACTCGGTGAGCAGCGAGGCGACCGGTTTGGCGACGAGAGCAAAGCCGTTGAGCGCGGCTAGCAAGACGAAGGCGATGAGAAAGCCCGGCAGCAGGGTGACCTTGTGGCCGGCGGGCTCGCTCTTCTCCATGCCGCGCGCCGCCAGCACCGTGATGACCAGGACCACCGGCAACAGCATGGTGACCCGCATCAGCTTGACGATGGTCGCGGAGTCGCCGGCTTGCGGCGAGGTCGCGTAGCCGGCGGCGACGACCTGCGCGACGTCGTGAATCGATCCGCCGAGAAAGCGTCCGGTTTGCAGCGGATCCAGGTGCAAATGGGAGAGAAGCGCCGGGTACATGAGC
>DATLVV010000503.1:0-2563 GCA_035577165.1 Steroidobacteraceae bacterium
CCAGCACCGGAACCAAGGATCCCAAAGCGCCGCCCGGTCTGTACGTCGAGGCGCTGGCGGCCCCCGACACCATCGACACCATGCCGGAAAAAACCTTGCTGGCATTCGCCGCCGGCGGAACGGTCAAGTCGGCGATGCCCAAGGACGGCGGCGACGCCGAACAGGTGCTGGCCAGATTTGCGGCTGCCGGCATCGACATCGACGCCCTCGCCGCCCGCCTGCAATTGGACGGGGCCGAATCCTTCGTCAAGTCCTGGCGCGAACTCATGAAGCGGATCGCGGAGAAAAGCGCCGCCCTGGCCACGACTTGAGTTCCAAGATTCATCCACTCGCAGGGCACGCCGCGCCGGCGGCCTCGCTGACCGACATCCCGCGGCTCGTCACCGCGTACTACAGCGAGCGGCCGGACCCGTCGATCGCCGCGCAGCGCGTCGCCTTCGGCACCTCCGGTCATCGCGGCAGTTCGTTCGACGTGGCTTTCAATGAATACCACGTTCTCGCGATCAGCCAGGCCATCTGCGAGTATCGGCGTCGGCAGAACATCGGCGGGCCGCTGTTCATCGGCTGCGACACTCATGCGCTGTCGGCGCCGGCGTTCGCCAGCGCCCTCGAGGTACTGGCCGCCAACGGCGTACAGGTCATGATCTCGGCCGGCGGCGAATACACGCCGACACCGGCCGTTTCGCACGCCATCCTGACCTACAATCGCGGCCGCGAGACCGGCCTCGCCGACGGCATCGTCATCACGCCGTCGCACAACCCTCCCGACAGCGGCGGCTTCAAGTACAACCCGCCGAACGGCGGCCCTGCGGATTCCGACATAACCCAGGGGATCGAGTCTCGGGCGAACGAACTGCTCCAATCGGGCGCCGCCGGGGTGGCCAGAATCGGATTCGCCGCGGCGCAGCGCGCCGCCACGACTCACAACCACGACTACCTGCAGGCCTATGTGAACGATCTCGGCGCCATATTGAATATGGATGTCATCCGCGCCTCGCACATTCGAATGGGAGTGGACCCCTTGGGCGGCGCGGGCGTGCACTACTGGGCGCGCATCGCCGAGCGCTACCGCCTCGATCTCACGGTGGTCAACGAAGAAATCGATCCGACCTTTCGTTTCATGACTCTCGATTGGGACGGGAAAATCCGCATGGATCCGTCCTCGTCGTATGCCATGCAGCGCCTGATCGGTCTCAAAGACAAGTTCGACATCGCCTTTGCCTGCGATACCGACCACGATCGCCACGGCATCGTCACCGCCAGCAGCGGACTGCTGCCGCCGAATCACTACTTGGCCGTTGCAATCGACTATTTGTTCCGCCAGCGAACGCAGTGGCGCCCGAATGCGGCGGTCGGCAAGACCGTGGTGAGCAGCGCCATGATCGACCGCGTGACCCGGCGCATGGGGCGAACCCTGTACGAGGTGCCGGTGGGGTTCAAATGGTTCGTCAACGGGCTCGTGGACGGCAGTTTGGGATTCGGCGGCGAAGAAAGTGCCGGTGCCTCATTCAGCCGTCTCGATGGCAGCGTCTGGACCACCGACAAGGACGGCATCGTACCGGCGTTGCTGGCGGCGGAGATTACCGCACGCACCGGCCGCGATCCCGGCGATGCCTACCGCAATTTGTCGCAGCAACTGGGTGCCGTATACGCCAATCGCGTGGACGCCCCGGCAAACGCCGATCAGAAGAAGAAGCTCGGCAAGCTCAATGGTGCGCAAGTTCGCAGCACCGAGCTGGCGGGCGAGCCCATCGAGCAGATCTTCACCGCCGCCCCCGGCAACAATGCACCGATTGGCGGCATCAAGGTCGCCTCGAGCGGCGGCTGGTTCGCCGCACGACCGTCGGGGACCGAGGACATCTACAAGATCTACGCAGAGAGTTTTCACGACGCCGGTCATCTGGCCCGGCTGCTTACCGAGGCGCAGCTCATCGTCGATGCAGCGCTAGCCGGCGCTTAGCATTTTCGTTCCACCGTCGTGCAGGCCCGCGACCAAACAACCTTGACCGACACGGCCAAACGTCTGCTGCCTTGGTTGGTGGCCGTGGGCTTTTTCATGGAATCGCTGGACACGACCATATTGAACACCGCCGTGCCGACGATTGCGCAGGCGCTGAGAGTCCCTGCCCTCAGCATGAAGGCGGTGCTCGCGAGCTATACGTTGAGCCTCGCCGTGTTCATCCCGATCAGCGGTTGGATGGCCAATCGCTTCGGGACGCGCCGCGTATTCGCTTCCGCGATCGGCATTTTCACGCTCGGTTCATTCCTCTGCGGCATCTCGAATGAGATTCACCTGCTGGTCGCCTGCCGCATCCTGCAGGGCTGCGGCGGCGCGCTGATGCTGCCCGTCGGGCGTCTCACCATGGTGCGCACCTTCCCTAAATCCGAGCTCATCGGCGCCATGAGCTTCGTGGCGATTCCGGGACTGATCGGACCGATGCTCGGGCCGCTGTTGGGCGGCCTGATCATTGCGTACTTTCATTGGAGCGTCATTTTCTTCGTCAACATTCCGATCGGCCTGTGCGGTCTGTACATGGTGTATCGGCACCTGCCCAACTACCGC
>DATLVV010000504.1:0-4345 GCA_035577165.1 Steroidobacteraceae bacterium
ATCGGCACCACGGTGTTCGCGCTATGGGAATTGACCGAGGCGCGCGCGGACCGCGACATGGCCGTTTCCGAAAGGCGCAGAGCGCAGGGTCACGACGCCATGATGGCCTTCCTTTTCGACGACAGCGTGCGCCAAGCGCCGGAGGATGCCGTCCACAAGCGTCTCGATCGGGCGCGTGATTTCATTGAACGCCGCTATCGCGGCGACCCGGACATTGCCGCCTCGCTGCTGCTGAGTCTCCGGCACCGCTACATTGAAATCGGCGACGCCAAGGCTGCGCTGGAGGCCCGCAAGAGCGCGGAAACCCTGGCCCGCGCCCGCGGCGATCGCTACCTGAACGCCGAGATCGCCTGCGCGGCCGCACAAGACCTGGCCGTGGCCGGCGACATGACGGCGGCCCGCGCTCAACTGCAGTCCGCTCTGGCCGATATGAGCCGGTTGCGGGTCGTGTCGGCCGATCTGAAAATAACCTGCGCCGAACCGGCGAGCCGCGTGGCGCAGGCCGACGGCGACTTTGCGACCGCCGTCGCCAATGACCGCATCGTCGTCAAAAGCCTGGAGGACGACGGCGAGTCCGGGTCCGACGCCTGGGTATCCGCAAACTACAGTCTCGCCACGGCTCTCGGCATGTCATCGGACAACCGCGGCGCGCTCGAGATCACCCAGCGCATCTATGACTTGATCAAGGCCCAGGGACTCAAGGACACATCGCTGTATTTCGCGCTGGCCTCGCTCAATTGCGCCGTTCTGGTCGCCGGTGGGCAGCCCGAGCGCGCGATCGAAATGGTCAAGTCGGCCATCGCCGATGCGCGCAACGGAGGCGCCGACGTCGACGTCCCGTACTACGTCGAGGCGTGCCGCAATTTGTCGCGAGTCGTGGCCGGCGAATCCGGCGAGGTGGAGGCGAGCCTGCTGCGCAACGCCCAGGCCGCGGAAGCGTCCGGCATGGCGCACATTACGATTCACTATCAGATCGCCTTGGTAACCCTGGCGATCAACCGCGGCGACATGGCCGCGGCGGAGGCCCGTTTTGCGCCCCTGGCCCCGACCGAAGCGAAAATGCTGAGCGCCAACCGGAGCGGCGTCGAAGCGGCGGGAATATTGCTCGTTCACGCACGCCTCGATCTCGCGCGCGGCCGGCTGGCCGATGCATCCCTGCGGCTCGATCAATTGACGGCATCGATTGCCGGCCACCATCAAAGCAACACCGATACGCGCAATACCGAGGCTCTGCGGGCGCAAGTCCTGCTGGCCGGCCGCGATCCCGAGGGAGCTGCGCGCCACGCCCAAGCGGCGCTCGACCTGGCCCGCGCGACCGCCAACGATCCGCAATCCAGCGCCTGGATCGGCGAGGCGCTGCTGTGGCGCGCGCGCTCCGAAGCCGCGCTCGGGAATCAGACCAAGGCTGCGGCAACGGCACGGGAAGCCTTGCCGCACCTCGCGCAGAACCTGGATCCCGCGAACTGGATGATCGCGGCGGCGGCACAGATCACCGCGGTGCCGCCAACACGCCGCTGATCGACGGCGGCTGCTCAGGAAGCCTAATGGGCGGGGTCGCCTCGACCCCGTAGATGTTGCGCGCAGCGCATTTAAAGGGGGCGGCGATGCCTGGTCAACGTGGCGGCAATGGCGGCGAGGACCGCCATCCGCACCGCGACCCCGTTGTTCACTTGCTCGCGAATCACCGACCGAGGTCCGTCGGCCACATCCGATGCGATCTCGACGCCGCGGTTCATCGGTCCCGGGTGCATCACCAGCACGCTTGGGGCAGCCAGTTTCAGGCGTTTGCCGTCCAGGCCGAAATCGCGGAAGTAGGCGGCATCGTCCAGCGATGCACTCTGCGCCATGCGTTCCTTCTGAATACGCAGCATCATCACCACGTCCGCGCCGGCAATCCCGTCCTCGATGCGGGTGAAGCGGTGGGCGCCGCGAAATTCGCCGTCCGCCGGCAGCAGCGATTCCGGCGCGACGAGCCGCACATCGGTCGTGCCGAGCGTGCTCAGCGCCTGGTGCGCTGATCTCGCGACGCGCGAGTGCTTGACGTCGCCGACGATGGCGACCTTGAGGCCGGCGAAGCGGCGTTTGTGGGTGCGAATGGTCAACGCATCGAGCAACCCTTGGGTGGGGTGCGAAACATGCGCCTCGCCGGCGCTGATCACCGACACGTGCGGGGCCACATGGTCGATGAGAAATTCCGGCATGCCGGCTTCCGAATCGCGGATGACGAACACATCGGTGTTCATGGCTTCGAGCGTGTAAATCGTGTCCAACATGCTCTCGCCCTTGGCGCGCGAGCTCGAGTGCAGGTCCAAGTTGAGCACATGCGCGCCCAGGCGGCGGCTGGCAAGATCGAACGAGGCGCGGGTGCGGGTGCTCGGCTCGAAGAATAGATTCGCGAGCGTAACGCCGGCGAGTTCGCGGCCCTCATAGGCGGGCTGACCCGGGAGGCGGCGGTAGCTTTCCGCGCGGTCGAGAATCGTCGTCAATGCGTCGCGGGTCAGTCCCTCGAGCGTGATGAGGTGGCGCAGCCCCCCGGCGCCGTCTTGTTGTGATCGCATTTGCGCTTCATGTTCCTTCGGTGAACCAACGTTCCAAGATGATGCAGGCTGCTGCGGCGTCAACATCGCTCTTTGCCACGCGCCGCCGACGCCGGCCGGATTCACGCGCCGCCTTGAGCCTCGCTTCGGCTTCCAGCGACGAATAGCGCTCGTCGATCAGTTCGACGCGCAGCAGAAAGCGCCGCGTGAGCTCGGCCGCAAAGCTGCGCGCAGCACCGGTCATTGCACTATCGGAACCGTCGGCATTATACGGCAAGCCGACCACCGCCAGGGCCGGTTGCCACTCGCGCAGCAGCGTCTGGATGCTCTCCCAACGGGGCCCGCCGGAGGCCGCCGGCACTGCGTGCAGCGGCGCCGCGGTGCGGCTCACTGTATCGCCGCAGGCCACACCGATCCGCCGAACCCCAAAATCGAATGCCAGGACGACCCGGGGCGGGTCGCGCGGTTCGGACGCGGCAGCTTCAGGCATTTCCGCTGATAGGACTGATGCGCGACAACTCCACGCCGAGAAGCCTTCCGGCAGCCAGCCAACGGGACTCATAGGGCAGCTCGAAAATCAGTCCCGGATCCACCGGCGCGCTGAGCCATGCATTCGCCCGGATCTCGTCCTCCAGCTGTCCGCCGTCCCAACCCGCATACCCCAAGGCAACGACCGCCTCTTTGGGTCCCTGGCCGCGGGCCATCGCGGCAAGAATATCCCGCGAGGTGGTAACGTGGATGAGGTCGGATACCTTGAGGGTCGAATCCCATTCGCCGCCGGCTCGGTGCACGACGAAGCCGTGGTCGGTCTGCATCGGTCCGCCGCGCAGCACCGGGCGTTCCCGCAGCGGCCCGAGCGCGAGCTCGATTTCCAACTGTTCGAAAATCTCGCCCATGCGCATGGGCAGCGGTTTATTCACAATCAGCCCGAGCGCTCCGCGGGCACTGTGGTCGCAAACCAATGCAACGGTCTGCGCGAAGTTGGGATCGCCCATGGCCGGCATGGCGATCAACAAGTGATTGGTCAGATAGCCGGATTCGCTAATGGTTCGGCTCCGCATAGAAGACGCTGGTGCCCTGCGAGGCGCCGCCCAAAAACTGCCACTCGTAGGCGATGCGTATTTCATCATGTTTGCCGGCCAGTTCGCCCGGAAACGGATCAAACGGGGCGGCAAGCTTCAAAATTCGCATCGCAGCTTCGTCGATTTCGGCGTGCCCGCTGCTGCGCCGAACGACGGTTTCCAGGAGTTTGCCGTCGGAACCGATGGTCACTTCGATCACCGGGGTGCCGGACAGCTTCTGGCGCTTTGCGGCGTCGGGAAAATTCATCGTGCCCACACGCTCGATCTTGCGCCGCCAGCTGTCCAGGTACACCGCAACATCGGATTCCCGGGTGTCCGCGGCAATCCAAAGCTGGTGCATGGCCTCGCCACGCATGCGCAGCTCGACCCCGTCATCATTGGGGGTCATGGCCAGGTCGGGCCGTTTTTCCAGCAACAGAGGCAGCTGGCTCGGCACGGCGGCTGCCGTCGGGGCCGCGAAATACAAGATCTTTTGAGAAGGCCGTTGAGTCGCAATGAGTTCTTCGTCGCCCGTCTCGGTTCCGGCCTGCTGTGCCGCCAGTCCGTCGCCGCTCGGTATCCCGGAGCGTTCGACCGGCATCAAAGATGATTTCGGGATCAGCGTGCGTTCCCGCTTCAGGGTATTGCCGGAGCCTTTTTGACTGCGTTCCGAGAGGTACTGCGCATTCGGATTGCTGGCGACGCTCGGCGCCTGATCATTGACCAGGACGACTTCCAAAGCCGGCG
>DATLVV010000505.1:0-4194 GCA_035577165.1 Steroidobacteraceae bacterium
CGCAATCGGCCCCGGAAATCCTGCATGCGGATCTCGCGCCGCTCGCCCTCGAACTCAGTTGCTGGGGCGCCGTCGATGCCGCCACTCTGTCGTGGCTGGATCCGCCCCCCGCGGCGCCGCTCGCGCAGGCGCGCGATCTGCTGCGTCAGCTCGAAGCCATCGATTCCGCCGGCCGCGCCACGGCGCACGGCAGAAGCTTGGCGAGACTCGGAACGCATCCGAGACTGGCGCATATGCTGGTCAAGGCGCGCGAGCACGGCGCGGCGCGGCTCGCCTGCGATCTCGTGGCCATCCTGGGCGAGCGCGACATCTTGCGCGCGGGCGCCGGCGCGCGCGACGCGGATCTGCGCCTGCGCGTGGCGGTGCTGCGCGGCGACGTGCGCGATTTGCCGCCCGGAATCACCCTGGACAACCGCGCCAAAGCTCAGGCCGCGCGCAGCTCCGCACAATGGCAGCGCGAGTTCTCAGGCGCGCGCCCCGGCGCGTCGGGCTCTGCCGTGTCGGCCGATCCGCACGAATCGACGGGACTCCTGTTGGCATGGGCCTATCCGGACCGCATCGGCCGCGCGCGCGGCGACGGCGGCCGTTACTTGCTGGCGAATGGCCGGGGGGCGCACTTCGCGGAACCGCAGGCGCTGTCCAAATCCGAGTTCCTGGTTGCCGCGGAGTTGGACGGAGCGGAACGGGAGGCGCGCATTTTTCTTGCGGCGCCGCTGCGGCTCGCCGATCTCGAGGAGCATTTCCCGGCGCAGATGCTCGAGCATGCGGAGATAGTCTGGGACGACCGCGAGCAGCTCATCCGCGCGCGGCGCGAGCGCCGTCTCGGCGCCCTGGTGCTGGAATCGGCCGAGATCCGTAATCCCGACCCAGAGGCCATGCAGCAGGCGGCGCTCACGGGCCTTAGGCAGCTGGGCCTTGCGATCCTGCCCTGGACGCAGGAGTTGCGTCAGTGGCAGGCGCGGGTCATGTTGATGCGGCAGTATGCAGTGCCGACGCCGGAGCCCTGGCCGGATTTGAGCGATGCGGCGCTTGCCGCGTCTCTCGAGGAATGGGCGACCCCCTGGATTTCCGGATTCACACGCCGCGAACATTTTTCGCGAATGGATCTGGGTCATGCGCTGCGCGGCCGGTTGAGCTACGCGCAGGGCGCAATCCTGGAGCGCGAGGCGCCGACCCACTTTACGGTGCCCAGCGGTTCGCATGTACCGATCGACTACCTGGACGGCGAGATTCCGACGCTGTCGGTACGACTCCAGGAGATGTTCGGGCTGCGCCAGACGCCGAGCGTCGCGGCCGGCCGGCTCCCGCTGCTGCTGAAATTGCTGTCGCCGGCGCGGCGTCCGGTGCAAATCACGCGCGACTTGGTGAGCTTCTGGAATCGGGGATACCACGAAGTGAAAAAGGACTTGAAAGGCCGCTATCCCAAGCACTACTGGCCCGAGGATCCTTACACCGCGGAACCCACGCGCCGGGCGCGGCCACGCCCGCCGCCACGATAGTCGTCGCGATAAGTCGCCGCGATAAGTCACCGCCGGCCCGGTCGCCGCCCGCCGTGTCGTACAATGCCGCGTGTGAAGGACTACGGCGCTCATTTTCGCCAGCTCGTTGACCTGCAGCTGCCCGACGATTCGCGAATCCTCATGCCGCGCGGCGGGCAGGACATGATGATCCTCGCTTCATGGCGTTTGGCCGCGGACATGTACCGCGCGGGCAAACGTTCGCGGATGATCCGCATCGTGATTTCCGAGGAGGCCCTACAGGACTACGCTCGCAGCGCTGAGGGCGCACGCCTCGCCAGCGACCAACGGTTCGTGACCTGGTTGAAACGCCAGCTGAGCACCTTCGATCCCAACCACGATTCGCCGCTGGGTGTCGAACCGACCCCCGTGACCTGGCCGGTCAGCACCCTGGCGTTGAATGGCTAAATCGACCCGGGCCAAGATGCACACGCGCGACCTTTTCGAAGTGCCGGCCGATACTCGACGCGAGCCGCTCGCACCGGGTGCATGGCTGCTGCACGGGTTCGCCTATGACCAGGCCCGCGTGTTATTGGCTGCGGTCAAAGACATCGAGCACGCCGCCGCATTTCGTCACCTGGTGACCCCGGGCGGCTTTCGCATGTCGGTGGCCATGACCAACTGCGGCAGTCTCGGCTGGATGAGCGATGCCCACGGCTACCGTTACACGGCCGACGATCCGCAATCCGGCCGGCCTTGGCCGCCGATGCCGCCGGCATTTCTGCAGTTGGCGCAAGCCGCCGCGGAAGCCGGCGGGTTCTCTGGATTCAAGCCCGATGCCTGCCTGCTCAATCGCTACGAGCCCGGCGCCCGGCTCACCCTGCATCAGGACAAGGACGAGCGCGACTTCGGCGCGCCCATCGTCTCGGTGTCGCTGGGGCTGCCTGCAGTGTTCGTGTTCGGCGGTCCTTTGCGCAAGGATCGGCAGCGACGGGTGCCCCTGCAGCACGGCGACGTCGTGGTCTGGGGCGGTCCCGCGCGGCTGTATCACCACGGCGTGCTCGCGCTCAAAGACGGGCAGCACGAAGTCCTGGGCCGGATGCGCTTGAATCTGACTTTCCGCCGCGCCGGCTGAGCGCACAGCCCCTTCAGGTTTTTGTCGAATCGCGCTCCAGCGCTTCGAGCCCGGGGGTGCGCCAGCCACTGCGCACTCCCCAGAAGTAGAAGAACAGCGCGGCCACGGCGACGCAGAGTTGATCCCAGCCGTAGCCGATGTAGTCATGCCCTTCGAATTCCTTGCTGCCCGCCCAGGACAGCGCGGTGATCGTCAGCAAGTACACCAGCAGCCACCAGGATGCGCGCAGCGGCCGATCGAACGCGGACCAGCCCCCTCTGCGTTGGTAGTAGAGATAGACCGGCATCGGCAGAATCAACAGCAACATGATCTCGCCGGTGTGCGGCCAGCGGGCCCAGAACAGCATCAGCGTGGCGAGCACGAAAGCCAGCGGCGCCAGCACCGGCAGACCCGGCACCCGCAGCGGCCGATGCAGGTTGGGCGCCGTGCGCCGGAGCACCATCACGCTGATCGGCACCACCAAGTAGGTGATGATGGTGGCCACTGAGATCACCGCCGCCAATTTGCTCCAGCCGCGAAAAAAGATCAGGAATATGAAGGACACGACCAGGTTGAACCACATGGCGGGCCGCGGTATTCCATAGCGTGGATGCACGCGGCCCAGGATCGCCGGCACCGTGCCGCTGCGCTCCATGGCGTAAATCAGGCGCGCGGTACTCGCCGTGTAGGTGGTGCCTGTACCGCTCGGACTGACGAAGGCGTCGGCATAGAGCAGAATGGCGAGCCAATTCAGATTGAGCGCGAGCGCCAGCTGGGCGAACGGCGAACTGTATTCCAGCCCAGCCCAACCCTCGTGGAGGTGTTCCGGCGCGACGGCACCCAGAAACGCAACCTGCAGCAGCAAGTAAACGACAGTGCTCAAGGCGATCGAACCAAAAATGGCGAAGGGCACGCTGCGCCCGGGATTGCGCGCCTCGCCGGCAAGATTCACCGGATTTTGAAAGCCGTTGAAGCTGAAGACGATGCCGCTGGTGGCGACCGCGGTGAGGATGGCGGCGACGTTGCCCACATGCCGGCCGCCATGAATACCGACGTGGAAGTTTTCCCAATGAAAACCCGTACACATCATCGCTACCGCGGTGGCCGCCGGCACGACCAGCTTGAAGAAGGTAATCGCGCTGTTGGTGTCGGCGAAGACCTTCACGCTCCAGAAATTCACCAGGAAATAGAGCACCACCAGCACCGCGGAAATCGACAGCCCGGCCTTGGTCAACTCGCCCTGACCATTGGCGGCGTGCACATACAGCTGCTGCGCCCAGGCCCACGGCCAGGAACTCATGTACTGCACGGATGCTTCCGCTTCCACGGGAATTACCGAGACGATGGCGATCCAAGCGGCCCATCCGGCGACGAATCCCACCAGCGAACCATGCGAATAGTGGCCATAGCGCACCGCCCCGCCGGACTCCGGAAACATGGCCCCGAGCTCGGCATAGGTGAAGGCGACGAACAGGATGATTACCGCGCCGATGATCCATGAATAGATCGCTCCGGGACCTGCCAACTGGGCCGCCCGCCACGCGCCGAACAGCCAACCCGACCCGATGATGGAACCCAGGCCGGTGAACATCAGAGCAATGGCTCCGACTTCGCGACGGATGG
>DATLVV010000506.1:0-4104 GCA_035577165.1 Steroidobacteraceae bacterium
CTCTTCCTGCCAAGTCGCAGAGCTACTGGCGGGTGATTCCGCAGTTCGGGCGAATATGGAAGGAGAAGAGCGACGGCGATTGGTCGCGCGCCGCCTTTCCCATCATGCTGGTGAACGATACCGAAAACCATGCGCATCAAGGACTCGCCACCTTCTTATACCGCTCCGGAGAAGTGACTGGTCTGCGCTTTCAATTCATTCAGCAGACAACCCCTTACCTCATTCCCCAGCACTTCGTTGCCTGGGGACTCGCTGCCGCGAAGCTCGATCCCGCTGCGCACGGCGATCTCGCGCCGCTGCGCGCCGCGGCGGCCGCCGAGTTGGCCGATCGGATGCCGTCACGTCCTTGGAGTGAATTGCTCAAGACCGCACCTCCGGGCGCCCTCGACGGTTTCGGTGCGCCGCTCGCGCCCAAGTGGGTGGTCATCACGGCAATCGTGCGCAACGGCACTCTTTACTACAGCGACGCCGCGACTCCGTACGGCCCCTATCCCTACCCTCTCGAAATGCGCTTCGGTCCGCGATCCATCCTGAAAAGCGTCGGCGTGCCGCTGGCGCTGCTGCGGCTGGCCGAGGTGTACGGCCCTTTCGTGCTCAATCTGAAAATCGCCGACTACGTGCAGGTGGCCGATCCCAAATATCGCCGCGTCCGCTTCATCGATGCGGCCGACATGGCCACGGGCATGGGCGGGGCCGGCAGCCTGAAGACGAATCCCAACGACACCGAAGACGGCTACGTCGATCCGCACTACGACGCGTGGTATCTCGCCCGGTCCAAGGCGGACAAGATGCGCGAGATCGACGCGCACAATGCGCCCTATCCGTGGGAACCCGGCACCGTGATGCGCTATCGCGATCATGATTTCTATCTGTTGGGCGCTGCGCTCGAAGGATTTCTAAAGTCGGTCAAAGGAGCCGATGCGGACCTATGGGACATGCTGCGCAACGAGGTCCTCGAACCCATCGGCGTGCATCACGCACCCATCGTCAGAACCCGCGAATCCGGCGGCAAGCCCGGACTGGCGTGGTTATGCGCGGGCTACTACCCGACTCTGGACGATCTGGCCAAAATCGCCACGCTCTACGAGGATGGGGGAGCGCACGGCGGCCGGCAGATTCTCGATCCCAAGCTCACCGCCGCGATTTTCTCCACGGAAAACACCATTCGTCAGAACACCGACATGGCCCTGGACCGGCGCTTGCCGCCGGAAGACGACCTCAAGGAGCTGCTCTACAAAATGGGCTTTCATTACTTTCCCTATGTCGGCGAGCGCACCGGCAAGCGGATCTATCTACCGACGATGCGAGGATCGAGCGGCAACATCGTCACGCTGTATCCAAATCACGTCATTGCAATGCGCTTGGCCAAGGCGTGGCCGATGCCCAGGGAAGACCAACATAGCGAAGTGTCCACGACCCTGATGATGAGGGCCGTGGATCGACTGGCCCCGTTCTAGGAACCTAGCCCCGTCCCGCACTGAACACGGCGAGCATGTCTTCGTCCTCGGTCTTTTCCGTGTCTGCATTGTCGCCGAGCAACTCCAAGCATTGCTCGGCGGGCATGGGACGGGCGAACAGAAACCCCTGCCCCACGGAGCAACCGAGCCGCCGCAATATTTCCGCCTGTTGATATGCTTCGATGCCCTCGGCGATGACCTGAATGTTCAAGTGCCGTGCGATGGCAATGATGGCGCTCACGATTGCCAGATCGCTCGAATCGGTCACGAGATCGCGGACGAAGCTGCGGTCGATTTTCAGAGAATCCACCCGCCAGTGCTTGAGATAGCTCAAACTCGAGTATCCCGTGCCGAAATCGTCGATCGCAATCTTAATGCCCATGTCGCGCAGGCGCGCCATCGTGTCCTGGCGGTTGTCGCCGGCCGGCGCGCGTGAATCGAACATCGCCCGTTCGGTCATCTCGAGCTGCAGCATCTCCGGCCGAAGCGCATGACTCTTGAGCAGGGTGGCGATCGTCGACTGCAGTTCGCCGCGCTGCAGCTGCGCCGGCGCTATGTTCAACGACATGGGCACGAGCGGGACGCCGGCCTTGCGCCAGGCGCTCATGTTCTGCAGCGTTCTGTGCAGCACGAAATTGCCCATGGGAACGATCAATCCGGTCTCCTCGGCGACCGGAATGAACTGGTCGGCGGGGACCATGCCGTGCACCGGATGGCACCATCGCATCAGCGCCTCGAGCCCGACGACCTTTCGCGTCAACAGGTTGATGAAGGGTTGATAGTGCACGTCAAGCTGCTTGAGGCGCAATGCCTCGCGCAACGAGGCCTCCACGGCGACTCGATGCTTGAGTTTGCGGTTCATGATCTGGCTGAACATTTGAACGTTGTTGCGGCCCCGATCCTTCGCCTGATACATCGCGGTGTCCGAGTGCTTGAGCAGTTCGACCATGTTCGAACCGTCGCGCGGAAACATGCTGACTCCGACACTGCCCGTGGTCTGCAGCGGATGCTGATCGATGACGATCGGCCTGTTCAGGGTCTCGATGATCCGCCCCGCTCCCTGCGTCACCTCTTCATAGGCCTTGACGTTTCGAAAGACCACGACGAACTCGTCGCCCCCCATCCGAATGACCACGTCGGAGTCGCGCACCACCGCCCGCAACCTCGCCGCCACTTCCTGCAGCAGCTTGTCCCCGGTTTCGTGGCCGCGGGTGTCGTTGATGTGTTTGAACCGGACCAAATCGAGGAATACGACGCCCAGCATGGTGCTCGCGGCCGTGGCCGCGGCGATGGCATCCGGCAAGAACGCAGTCAGGTAGTGCCGATTGGGCAATCCCGTCAGCTGATCGTGATGCGCCATGCGATCGAGACGATTCTGATTCTCGATGAGCTGCTGCTCCGCCTTTCTGCGCAGCGACACGTCGTGGGTGACGTATGCCAGGACGTCGCGGCCGTCGACATCGAGCGCATTGCATCGGACTTCGATGTCGATGAAGCTGCCATTCTTGCAGCGGTGCTGCAGGTTGAGCGCCATTTGCGAATCCGCCTCGCGCAGGCGCGCCAGGATGCTTTCGGGAGTGGCGCTGCCGTCCGCAAAAATGTCGAGCAAGGTCAAGGCCTGCGCTTCGAGATCGGTGTAACCGAGCCGATCGAGAAATGCCGGGTTGGTGTACAGCACCTGTTGGGTCTGCGCGTCGACAATGACGATACCGTCATTGGCCTGATCGATGATGGCCTTGTAGCGGGCATCGACGGATTTCTGCCGGTGCACGTGACGCCTGAACACGAGCAGGGTCCCCACCGCGCCCGCCAGCAACACCAACAGCGCCGCGAACACATACCCCATGCCGCCGGCGCCGTCGACGGAGGCGCGCACCACCCGCAATACCCAAACCGTACTGCCGCTGCCGTCGCGAAGAGCCGCATAGCCGAAGGCATCGTCGGGTGACAGATGGGTCGTGATCGCGAAGCCTTGACCGGTCGGCTTCGCAGCGGCCAGCAAATCCCTCGGCAACCGCGCGGCGTCAAATGCCCACAACGGTTTTGCGACCTGCGCGGCCGCCGGACCGGACAGGGACCTCGCCGCGGCCAACCAACCGAGAATCGCAGTCGGCGCGGTGCGGGAGACAATGGGACGGGCCACCAGCCAGCGGCCGTCGACAAAGTGCGGCGTGCGAATGGAACGATCGTCCGGCGCCCGGGCCGCCGACTCCACATAGCGCATCAGCTCAGGGTCCGGCGGGCAATCTGCCAAACGTCCCTCGGCGAGTTTCGCGCTGAGCCGCACCGTTTGCGATGCAGAGACGATGAGCAGGGAATCAAGAGCGGTGCCGGTCAGAGTCGTGAGTGGCGCGCGATCCGGCGCCAGCGGTGCGTTCTCCGGCAGTAGGTCTGCGACCGAATCGGATTGCGCAAGATCGCCGGCGCGATCAGCCAGCCGCGACGGTTGCGCCATGATTTGCTCTCTCAGCTCTTGCAGCTGCAGGTTCAGATTCTCGCGCTCGAGCGCGGCAACATGATGTTGCCAATGCCGTTGGCTCGACACCGCCAGCAGGAGCAACAGCAGTACCACGGCGGCGCAGGCAGCCAGCCACACCGATCTTCGCGTGCACCATCCGCGAATGCGTTCTCGCAATGTCATCTGTTA
>DATLVV010000507.1:0-7546 GCA_035577165.1 Steroidobacteraceae bacterium
CCCCCCCAGCTTGCCTTGAGCATCACCGGAAAACCGACCGCGCCGGCCATGGCCAGCACCTGCTTCTGAGCGGCGGCCGCGGGAGTGCCCGTGATGCCGGCAACTCCGCCGCTCCCCGCCGACGAGAAGCAGGTGCTGGCCATGGCCGGCGCGGTCGGTTTTCCGGTGATGCTCAAGGCAAGCTGGGGGGGAGGCGGGCGCGGCATGCGCATCGTCGAGGACGACGCGGAACTCATCGAGACGGTGGCGGCCGCGAGGCGCGAAGCCAAAGCGGCTTTCGGCAAGGATGAGGTTTATCTCGAGAAGCTGATCCGGCGCGCGCGTCATGTCGAGGTGCAGATCCTGGGCGATTCCCACGGCAACCTGGTGCACCTCTACGAACGCGACTGCACCGTTCAGCGCCGCAATCAAAAGGTGGTCGAACGCGCGCCGGCCGCCTTCTTGACGGATGCGCAGCGCACCGAGCTTTGCGAGGCGGCTCTCAAGATCGGCCGCGCGGTGAGCTATCGCGCGGCGGGCACCGTCGAGTTCTTGCAGGATGCCGACACCGGCAAGTTTTACTTCATCGAGGTCAACCCGCGCATTCAGGTCGAGCACACGGTTACCGAGTGCGTCACCGGCATCGATCTGGTCAAGGCGCAAATCCGCATCGCCGCGGGGGCGACGATCGGCACTGCGGACAGCGGAGTACCGCGGCAGGAAGAGATCCGCATCAACGCGCACGCACTGCAATGCCGCGTCACCACCGAGGACCCCGAAAACAATTTTGTCCCCGACTATGGAACGGTCACGGCTTATCGCAGCCCGGCCGGGTTCGGTATACGGCTCGACGCCGGAACCGCCTACGCCGGCGCGATCATCACGCGCTTCTACGATTCCCTGCTGGTGAAGGTGACCGCATGGTCGCCCACACCCGAAGAGACCATTGCGCGCATGCATCGCGCGCTGTGGGAGTTTCGAATCCGCGGCGTGGTGACCAATTTGCGCTTCCTCGATCAGCTGATCACGCATCCGCGCTTCGTGTCCGCCGACTACACCACGAAGTTCATCGATCAAACGCCGGAGCTGTTCCGCAGCCCGCGCAAGCGCGATCGGGCAACGCGGCTCCTGAGTTTCATCGGCGATGTGATCGTGAATGGAAATCCGGAGGTCAAAGGACGCGCCCGCCCCAAACAACCCGTGTTTCCCCGGCTGCCCCGGCTCGCCTTGAAGCCTGCGCCGGATGGCACGAAGCAGCGCTTCGATGCGCTCGGACCGGAAAAATTCGCCGAGTGGATGCTGCGCGAGCGCCGGGTCCTGGTGACCGACACGAGCATGCGCGATGCACATCAATCATTGCTGGCGACCCGGTTTCGCACGCACGACATGGCGCTGATCGCGCCGTTCTACGCCGGGTTGCTGCCGCAGCTGTTTTCGGTGGAGTGCTGGGGCGGTGCGACATTCGACGTCGCGATGCGTTTTTTGCGGGAAGATCCCTGGGCACGCCTCGCCGCATTTCGCGATGCGATGCCCAATCTGCTGCTGCAGATGCTGTTCCGCTCGGCGAATGCCGTCGGCTATACCAACTATCCCGACAATGTGGTCAGGCACTTCGTCGGGCGCGCGGCCGACGCCGGCGTCGACGTCTTCCGCGTATTCGACTGCTTGAATTGGGTCGACAACATGCAGGTGGCGATCGAGGCCGTGCGCGACTCAGGCCGGCTCTGCGAGGCCGCGATTTGCTATACCGGAAACCTCACCAATCCCCGCGAGACCAAGTACGACCTGAAGTACTACATCAAGCTTGCCAAGGAAATGCGCGCCATGGGCGCTCACGTGCTGGCCATCAAGGACATGGGCGGACTGTGCCAGCCGCGCGCCGCCGCGGCGCTGGTCAAGGCGCTCAAGGAGGAAGTGGGCCTGCCGCTGCACTTCCATACTCACGACACCAGCGGCATCGCAGCGGCCAGCGTGCTCGCGGCGATCGAGGCCGGGGTCGACGCGGTGGACGGCGCCATCGACTCCATGTCCGGCTTGACCTCTCAGCCCAATCTCGGGTCGATCGTCGAGGCGCTGCGATACGGCCCGCGCGACACCGAGCTCGATCCGGACAAGATGCGGGTCATTTCGGCCTACTGGGAACAGGTTCGCCGCGGCTATGTCGCTTTCGAAAGCGATATCCGCGCGGGCGCCTCCGAAGTCTATGTGCACGGCATGCCGGGCGGCCAGTACACCAATCTGCGCGAACAGGCGCGCATCCTGGGACTCGACGATCACCGCTGGCCCGAAGTGGCGCATGCCTATTCCCAGGTCAATGAAATGTTCGGCGACATCGTCAAGGTCACGCCCACATCCAAGGTCGTGGGAGACATGGCCATTACCATGGTGACCAGCGGGCTTACGCGCGACGCAGTGCTCGATCCGGCGGTGGAAATCGCGTTTCCGGATTCCGTCGTGCATTTGTTTCACGGCGATCTCGGACAGCCCGCCGGCGGCTTTCCTCCCGGACTGCAGAAAAAAATATTGGGCGGCAGGGCGCCGCTCAGCGTTCGGCCCGGAGAATTGCTGGCGCCGGCGGACCTCGAGGCGGAGCGCAAACGCGCGGAAGCCAAAGTAGGCCGCGCGATCAATGAAAATGAACTGGCGTCCTACCTGATGTACCCGAAAGTCTTTGCCGAATATGCCGCCAATCGCAGCGCGTTCGGCGACGTCGCGACGCTGCCGACATCGGTGTTCTTTTATGGAATGGAATCGGGGCAGGAGATCAACATCGATCTGGAGCGCGGCAAGACGCTGATCGTGCGCTACGTGACCACCAGCGATCCGCACGAGGACGGCACGCGCACGGTTTTTTTCGAACTCAACGGCCAGCCGCGGCCGATTCGCGTCGCGGATATCAGTCAGGTGGCGAGGCGCCCGCCGCGGCGCAAGGTGGAGGCCGGCAATGCGGCCCATTTGGGCGCACCCATGCCGGGCACGATAGCCACGGTTCCCGTGCATGTCGGACAACGGTTGAACAAGGGCGAGGTGGTATTGACGCTGGAAGCGATGAAAATGGAAACCACGCTGCGCGCCGAACGCGACGGGGTGATCAAGGAGATCCTGGCCCGGCCGGGGCTGCAGGTCGACACCAAGGACTTGCTGATCGTCTTCGAGTAATCCTTACACGTCCCGCTGCCGCTGCGGCACCGTCACCTGCAGTCCATCGAGATCCGCGGTGATGTGAATCTGGCAGCTGAGGCGGCTATTGGGCCGCGGTTCCCAGGCATTCTCCAGCATTCCTTCCTCCATTTCCTCGCGTGGCTCGAGCCGCGCGAGCCAGGCAGGGTCGATGTACACATGGCAGGTCGAGCAGGCGCAGGCGCCGCCGCATTGCGCCACCACCCCCTGCACGCCGTGCTGGCGCGCCGTCTCCATCAGTGTGATGCCGATCTGCGCGCTGACTTCGCGCCGGGCGCCGCCCGGCTCGATGAACACGATCTTGGGCAAGGAGCCTGTCCTATACCGCTTCTTTGAGCGGCAGGCCGATATCTGCCAGTTTTTCCGGATCCAGCAGCGCGCGCTCGGCGATGAGCTTGCGCGCCGCCATATAGTCCTTCGAATGATTGATGGCTTCCACGGCAAGCAATTCCCGGCCCTTCAAGTAGCAGACGCTGAAGCTGCGCGCCGCCGGGTCGCCCCGCAGCACCTGCCGGTCGTAGTCCTGCCCAAGACCGACGATGAGCAGTTTATTGTCGAACTGATCGGACCAGAACCACGGCACGCGGTCATGCCGGACCTCCCGATCCAGTAGATTGAGCGCGGCGGTCTTCGCCTGTTCGAAGGCATTGTCCACCGACTCCAGGCGCACCCGCCTGCCGAAGCGCGGCGACGGATGATTGGTGCAGTCGCCCGCGGCATAAATCGCCGGATCACTGGTGCGGCAATATTCGTCCACCACGATGCCGTTGTCGCAAGCCAATCCCGCGGCGCTGGCGAGGCCGGTGGTGGCGACGGCGCCGACGCCGACGATGACCAGATCGGCCGCGTGGCTGGTGCCGTCGGCGCAAATTACGCGCTCGACCCGGTCACCGCCTTCGAGCCGCACCACCCGCGTATCGCAGATGATGGTGACGCCGTGGCGGCGATGCTCGTCGGCAAAATATTGCGACACGCTGGGCGCGACCACGCGATTCATGATCCGATCGGCCATTTCCAGCACCGTGACCTGGCAGTCCATCGCGCGGCAAGTCGCCGCGGTCTCGAGGCCGATGTAGCCGCCGCCGATGATGACGATCCGACCCCCCGGTTTGATTCCCGCCTGGATGGGAGCCACGTCCTGGAGGCTGCGCAGATAGTGCACGCCGGGCAGCGCGGCCCCGGCGCACGTCATACGGCGCGATTCCGCGCCCACACACAGCAGCAAGCGGTCATAGGCCAGCATCTCGCCGGCGACCTCGACCTGCCGTGCGGCGGCATCGATTCGCACCGCCGGATGTCCCAATTTGAGATCGACTTGGTGTTCCTCGTAAAAGGAGCGATGCCGGAAAACGAGACGGTCGGCGGCCATTTCGCCCGCCAGGTATTTTTTCGACAGTGGCGGGCGCTGATACGGCAACTCGGGCTCATCGCCGATCAGGACCAAACGTCCGGCATATCCTTCCCGGCGCAGGGTATCGATGGCCTGTGCTCCGGCCTGGCCGCCGCCGATGATCAGGATGGTGGAAATCATCATGCCTTTATAGCCGGTCGGGACCCACCCTGAAAGGGCGATTGCGCCAAAACAGGCCCGCAGGGCCGGCCATCCGCATATGGTCGTGCCGACCGCGCGCAATCGTAATAGTATGGCTGCGACCCCCAACGATGCCCGGAGTCCAGAATGAAATTGATTACTGCCATTATCAAGCCCTTCAAGCTCGATGACGTGCGCGCGGCACTGTCTGAAATCGGGGTGTCTGGCATGACGGTAACCGAGGTCAAGGGCTTCGGACGCCAGCGCGGTCACACGGAACTGTACCGGGGCGCGGAATACGTGGTGGATTTCGTGCCGAAGACTCGCATCGAGGTGGCGGTCAAGAACGAGCTGGTCGATCAGGTGCTGGAAGCCATCGTCGGTGCCTCGAAGACCGGAAAAGTCGGCGACGGCAAGATTTTCGTCACCGACATCATGCGAGTTCTGCGGATCCGCACCGGCGAGACCGACAACGCCGCGCTTTAGGAGCCTGTCTGAGTATTTCGCGCGGCCGGCGGATGAGGTCATCCGAGGCCTGCTGCCGGATCCTTCTGGTCGCGGTCCTCGCCGCGGCGCCGACCACCCCAAGCGTTGCGGCTAAGCTCACCGACAAGGAACACACGCGCATCGAGGTGTCGCGCTCGGCGGACGTGCCGGACGATGCGACCTTGGAGGCGGCGGGAGCCGTCATCGGTACGATCGAGATCGACACTCGCAACATTTTCGATGCGAGCGATCCGCGCGAAAGCAATGGGCTGTATCACCTGGCGAACAAGCTGCATGTTCGCACCAAGCACTCGACCATCCGGGCGCAGCTGCTGTTCGCGAGCGGCGACAAATATGTCGGCCGCAAGCTCGCCGAGACCGAACGTGCACTGAGGCTGCTTTCCTATATCTACGACGCTCGAGTGGTCCCGGTTCGATTCATCGACGGCAAGGTGGACGTCAAGGTGATCACCAAGGACGTGTGGACCTTGAGTCCCGGGATTTCCTTCGGGCGCAGCGGCGGCACCAACGAAACCCGGTTCAACCTTCAGGACACGAATTTCCTGGGCTGGGGAAAGGCGCTGCAGATATCCCACGGCAGCACCGTCGACCGTACCAGCTCCACGGTAGCGTGGACGGACCCGAACGTTTTCGGCTCGCGATGGATGTCGAAGCTTGCCTATTCAGATTCGAGCGACGGTACGAACCGAACGCTGCAGGTCGCGCATCCCTTCTACTCGTTGGATGCACCCTGGAGCACCCAAATTACCGCCGTCGGATTCGACCGTACGGTGTCCCGCTACAACCTGGGGAACATCGTCGATCAATTCAACGACAATCAGTCCTCGTACGAGCTGAGCGGCGGCGTCTCCTCAGGCCTCATCGACGGCTGGACCAAGCGGCTCACGTTCGGCATGCGTTACGACCGCAATGTATTTCTGCCCACCCCCGTGACCTCCCGGCCGGCGAAGGAGCTGCCGCCCGACCGCACACTGTCCTATCCCTTCGTCGGCTTCGACATTCTGCAGGACAAATATAAAAAGGTCGGCGACGAGAATCAGATCGGCCGTACCGAAGACCTGTATTTCGGCACGGAGATCAGCGGCGAAGTGGGATATAGCAGTGAAGCGTTCGGCGCGGACCGCAATGCCGTGATGCTGGTCTTGAAGGCGCTGCGCGGCATCGAATTGGGCGCGCAGCAGCAGTTATTTCTGGGCGGCGCTTTCTCGTCGCGCATCGAGGATGGCCGGGCGCGCAATTTGATTGCCGATGCCGGGGCCAAATACTACTGGCGCTGGCGCGAGAACTGGCTGCTGTACGTGGGGCTGTCCGGGACCGTGACCGATGCACTGGACCCCGAGCTGCAGCTGCTGCTCGGCGGCGACAACGGTTTGCGCGGGTTCCCGCTTCGCTACGAGTCGGGTACCTCGCGTGCGCTGTTCACGGTCGAGCAGCGCGTTTTCACCGACTGGTATCCGTTTCGGCTGGCGCGCGTCGGCGCCGCCGTGTTTGCCGACGTCGGCCGCACCTGGGGCAGCGGAGTCGTCGGCAACAGCGATCCGGGATTGCTGCGGGACGTGGGTTTCGGATTCCGGCTCGGCAATACGCGCTCGGGTCTCGGCAATGTATTGCACATCGATTTTGCGTTCCCGCTCAACAATATCGCGGGCATCCAAAAATTCCAGTTTTTGGTGCAAACCATGCAGAGCTTCTGACGGCCGCGCCGAAGGTCTAGGTTTTGGGGGTCTTGCGGCGCCGCGAGATGAGCCAGAGGAAGGCGATGCACACGGCAAAATTGAGCACCCACCACCCGAGCTGCCGCGCCGAGTTCTTGTCCTCGGGCTGCGCCGCGCCGGATTCGATTTGCAACATGCCTTTGAGGCTTTGACGCCCCGCGGCCTGCGTCACTTGAAATTCGACGCCCACGGCGCCGGGAAGGGTGAGATCCGGGGTTTGCAGAGAGTAGCTTCCATCGACCTCGGCGATGGTCGGGTGCGCGGTACCGCGCAGCATCACCGTCATCCCCGCATCGCGCACCGGCGCATTGTCGACCAACCGGCTGAGATGGATGGTCATCCGATCCGCGCGCACCACCCCAACGGCGAGCAGGTCGGCCGACCGTGCTTCCACCCTCGAAACGGCGGTCGCGTCGGACACCGCGACGCCGGCGAATGCGATGGCCGCAATGAGGCAGGCGGCGGCGGTGCGCCACAATACCGGAGGCCTCGTCAAAGCAGAGAGCCCCAGCCTCGTCAAAGCAGAGAGCCCCAGATGCCCAGCGCCGTGCCGGCGACGGCGAAGATGATGCCGAAGATGGGGAAGAAGCCGGTTCGCGCCAGGAAGTACAGGGAGCAGAGCACCAGGCCCAAT
>DATLVV010000508.1:0-6061 GCA_035577165.1 Steroidobacteraceae bacterium
CGCGGTCAAAAAATTTGCGCTGGCGCCCGAACCTGCCTACTACTTTGCGCCGACGTGGTCGCCGGACTCGAAGCGCATAGTCTTCCACGACAATCGCCTGAATGTTTATCTGCTCGACATCATCACCGGCAAACTGAGCGTCATCAACGACAAGAATGTGTATGGCGGCTTTTCGGACGCGAGCTACGATCTCGCCTGGTCGCCGGATTCGAAGTGGGTTGCCTACCCGCGCTCGCTCGAGAATCATCTGCACGCCTTGTTCCTCTACTCGGTGGACAGCGGAAAGTCCACACAGGCCACCGGTTTGCTGGCAGATGCGCGCCTGCCGGCCTTCGATCGGGCTGGAAAATATCTCTACTACACCGCCAGCACGAACGCCGGCGCCAGCTCCGATGGGCTGGATATGAGCAGCGACTTGTACGAGGTGCGGTCGAATATCTACGCCATGGTGCTCAGCGCCGAGCAGGCGTCGCCGCTCGCTCCCGAATTGGATGACGAGAAGGCGCCGGGAACGAAACCCGCCAAGCCCGAGGGCGACACCGCCAAGCCCGAGGGCGACGCCGCCGGCCCAGGCGGGGAGCCGGACTCCGTCAAGCGCGATGGCCGCAAGGCGGCCGCAGCGCCTGCCGCCGCGGTGGTCCCGACCAAGATTGATGTGACCGGCATCGAATCGCGCTCCGTTGCCCTGCCTCTGCCGACCGCCGCATATACGGCGTTGGCCGCGGGCTCCCACGGCAGCGTGTACTTTCTGGTGCGGGGCGACCTCGGCCGCTACGACGACCGGGCCGCCACCTTGAGCCGCTGGATGCAGGAGGACCGCAAGACCGAGAAGCTCGCCGAACGCATCGACCATTTCGAATTGTCCGCCGACGGGGAGAAGATGCTGCTTGCCGTCTCCAACCGCAAAGCCGATGTGCCGGCCGACCCGGGCGGGGAGGACGCGCACCCCACGTGGGTGATCGCGCCGGCCAATGTCCCGCTGAAACCCGGCGAAGGCGCCTTGTCGTTGGCGGCAATGCAGGTGCGCGTCGATCCTGCGGCGGAATGGATGCAGATGTACCACGAGGTGTGGCGGATCGAACGATCGTATTTCTACGATCCGAAATACCATGGCGCTGCCACCGTCGCCGACGAACGCCGCTACGAACCGTACGTCGCCTCGATCGCCTCCCGGGCCGACCTCAACTATGTATTTCAAGATATGTTGGGAGAGTTCTCAGTCGGTCATTTGCGCGGCAACGGCGGCGCAATACCCCGGGGCCGCCACGTAGCCGGCGGGCTGCTCGGCGCCGATTACACCATCCGCAACAATCGCTACTGCCTGGCCAAGATCTATTCCGGCGGAGAGTTCAATCCGCACGAAAAAGCGCCGCTCGCACAGCCCGGGCTCAATCTGCGCGCCGGCGATTGCATTCTCGCCATCAACGGCCAGGAAGTGACGGGCAGCATCGATATCCAGCAGCCCCTCGAAGGCAGCGCCGAGCATGCCATCGCCCTGCGCGTTGCCGCGGCCGACGGCAGCAAGGTGCGCGACGTGACCGTGGTGCCGGTCGCCAGCGAAGCGAATCTACGCCACATCGACTGGGTCGAAACCAACCGCCATAGGGTCGAGCAGTTGTCGGGCGGCAAGCTTGCGTACGTGTACCTCACGAATACCGGCGCCGAGGGCTTCACCGATTTCAACCGCTACTACTTCGCGCAGACGCAGAAGCAGGGAGCGATCATCGACGAACGCTTCAACGCCGGCGGTCAGATGGCCGACTACATCATCGAAGTCATGAGCCGCCACATCGAATCCTATTGGTCGCCGCGGTACGGCAAGATCGAGCACACTCCGAATGCCGCCATTTACGGCCCCAAAGTGATGATAGCGAACGAGGTCTCCGGCTCCGGCGGCGATGCCCTTCCCTGGCTGTTCAAGCAGGCCAGGATCGGCACGTTGGTCGGCAAACGAACCTGGGGCGGTCTGGTCGGCATCAGCGACATTCCCGTGTTGATGGACGGCGGACGCGTCACCTCGCCCAGCGTCGCCTTCTTTTCGCCCGCCGGCGCATGGGACGTCGAAAACCACGGTGTCGACCCGGATGTGGCGGTGGAGCAGGACCCCAAAGCGGTGAGCGAGGGGCGCGATCCTCAGTTGGATGCGGCGGTCGCGATTGCGCTGCGTGAACTGGCGGCGCATCCTTTGGTGCAACCGGCGAGGCCTGCATACCCGGACTACCATCACTAGCAAGGGTTGATGAGGATGATTCTGTGCATCGACGACCTGCGGGAACTCGCGCGCAAGCGCATCCCGCGCGCCATTTTCGACTACGCCGCCGGCGGCGCCTACCAAGAACGCACGCTGCGGCGAAATTCAGCCGACCTCGATGCAATGACTTTCCGTCAGCGCGTCATGGTCGACGTGTCGAACATTTCGCTGGCGACGACTCTGCTGGGCAGCAAGGTGTCGATGCCGCTGGCCATTGGTCCCACCGGGCTCGCGGGCCTGTTCTGTGCGGACGGAGAAATCCTCGCGGCGCGGGCTGCGGCGGCGTGCGGCATTCCATACTGCATGAGCACCATGTCGATATGCTCTATCGAGGACGTACGCGAGGCGACCACGCAGCCGTTCTGGTTTCAGCAATATCTGATGAAGGATCGCGGCTTCAATCAAGAACTGATCGATCGCGCGGCCGCGGCGCAGTGCTCCGCGCTGATGCTCACGCTCGATCTGCAGGTGCTGGGCGAGCGCCGCCGCGATCCGCGCAACGGACTCACGATTCCGCCGCGGCTCAGCCTGCGCAATGCCTGGGAGGTGGCCACGAAGCCGTCCTGGGCGCTCAAGGTGTTGTTCGGCAAGCGGCGCACTTTCGGCAATCTGGTCGGCAGGATCGGGGGCTCCAGCGGAATTCGCACGCTATCGGAGTGGACCGTCACCCAATTCGACGCCTCGGCGAATTGGCGCGACGTGGAATGGGTCAGGAGCCGCTGGCCGGGAAAGCTCATCCTCAAGGGAATTCTCGATGCCGAGGACGCACGCTTCGGCCTCGCCGCGGGCGCAGATGCCATCGTCGTGTCGAATCACGGCGGCCGGCAGCTCGACGGCGCGCCATCCTCGATCTCGGTGCTGGCGGAGATCGTCGCGGCAATCGACGGCCGCTGCGAAGTCATGTTCGACGGCGGCATCCGCTCCGGTCAGGACATTGCCAAGGCTTTGGCGCTTGGCGCCCGCGGCACGTTGATCGGCAGGTCGTTTCTCTATGCACTGGCGGCCGCGGGCGAAGCCGGCGTGGTCCGGGCGGTCGAAATCATGCGCAATGAACTGCGCGTGACCTTGGCGCTGACCGGAACGCCGACAGTGGCAGCCGCGGGTCCGCACATGTTGCGGCTCGCGGATTAAATCATCGGCAGTCCGCGCCGCGGACGTCCGCGGGGAAAGGCTGCGTCGATTCTCGCCAATTCGGATTCGCTCAGCTGCAAGGCAGCCGCCCCGGCGTTGTCGGCGACGTGTGCCAGGCTCGATGCCTTGGGGATCACGAAGGTCTCCGGGTAACGCAACAGGAATCGCAGGGCAACCTGTCGAGGCGTCGCCTGGTGGCTGGCCGCTATCTCGTGCAGCACCCGGCCACGCGTGGTGCGCGCGACGTACGCCGCCGCCGATTGGCCGAAAGGGGTGTACGCGACCACCGCAATACCGTGCGCTTGACACCAGGGCAGCACGGCATGCTCGATGGCGCGCTCCTCGAGGTGGTACAGCACCTGATTGCACGCCGGAAGCCCCGCGCCGGCGAGGGCGGCAACTTCCTCGAGGTCGGCGACATCGAAATTGCTCACGCCCCAGGAGAGAATCTTGCCGTCGCGAACCAGAATGTGGAAGGCTGCGATCGTTTCTTCCAATCGATAGGCGCCGCGCCAATGCAGGAGGTAGCAGTCAAGCCGGTCGGTTCGCAGGCGCGCCAGGGAGCGCTCGCACGCCTCGAGTGTGCCGCGCTTCGATGCGTTGCCCGGCAGCACTTTGGAGACCAGGAAAACTTCGTCGCGCCGACCCTCGAGAGCCTTGGCAATGAGGGATTCCGCGGCTCCCGATCCGTACATTTCGGCGGTGTCGATGTGCGTCAAGCCGAGGTCGAGTCCGCGGCGAAGCGCGGCGACCGCGGAGTCGGCCGCCGCCTCTTCGAGCATCCACGAGCCCTGGCCGACGGACGCCACGGAGCGTCGAGTATTGCCGAATATTCGCATGGAGGTGTTGCGACGCACAGCCATTCCATAACGCCATCGCCTCGGAGAAGTCAACCGCCGCGGGATTATGTCGCCGGCGAGGTGTTTCGCCGATGGATTTTACGGCGAAGATTGGGGTATACATATGAGCAGTGGCAGTCGCTCGGTGTCGGATTCCGCCAGGGAGGTCTAGAACATGACGATGCCGGCTGTGCGGGACGGAACCCCCAAGCCCGAGGTCGTCTGGGATCTTACGCGCCTGAGTTTTGCGCGCCGGGCCGGCGTGATCGTCGCTTTCGGGGCGCTCTATTACCTGCTTATGATCCTCGGCTTGGTGCTGCGAGAGAACTCGCAACAGCTGACCATCATTTGGCCGGCCGCAGGCCTCTTGTTCATGGCGCTGTGGTTCTCGCCGAAGCGCAACTGGATCTGGATCCTGGCCGTTCAAGTGGCGCTGGAACTCACGGTCGACGCTCTCAGGTCCGATGATTTCACCTGGCACCGGTACGTGCCGTACATTCTCGCCAATTCGCTCGACGCCATCGTCGGCGCGTCCATCGCCAAGCGGCTGATGGCGGCGCCGTATATTCCCAAAGTACGCCACGTGCTGCAGTTCATCGCGGCGGTCGCCCTCGGCTCCGCGGCGAGCGCCGTGCTCGGCGCCGTGAGTTCGATGGAAGCCCTGGGGGATTTTCACTATCTGCGTGAGTGGCAGCTGTGGTGGGCGGGGAATTGGCTGGGATCCTTATGCATTGCCCCGGTGATCATGGGCTGGGCCATTCGCTGGCGTAAACGCGAATTGAGCCTCGCGATGCCGCCGCCGGCCGAGCTGGCGCTGATTGCGTGCGCGCTGCTCGGCATGACGATCTGGGTGTTTTCGGCGCTGCCCAGCAGCGAGACGACGATCCTCGATCTGCCCTTCGTGCTGTTGGCGCTGGTGATCGTGGCGGCTTTCCGCCTGCCGCCGCGCTGGTGCACGACGTTTGTCGCATTGTCTGCACTGCTGGCATCGTACTTTGCGAGCCGCGGCCTGGGGCCCTTCGCGGGTGACCCGAATCCTTTCGTGCGGGTGGGCGCCGTGCAATTGTATTTGGCGACGCTCGCGGTGATCAATTTCATGCTGTCGATCGTGCTGCTCGAGATGCGCCATGTGTTGCAGCAGCTGCGCAGCAGCGGCGAGCGCTACCAAAACTTCGTTGAACAGAGCTCCGAGGCCGTGTGGCGCATCGAACTGGCGGTGCCGATGTCGCCCGGCCTGCCGGTGAACGAGCAGATTGCCTGGCTGCGCGAACATGCCTATGTCGCCGAGTGCAATCTGGTATACCTCAAGTTGAACCGACTGATCGGCCTGCCCGACGGCGATACGCGGCTGTGGCGCCCGGATGTGCCTTGGTCGGCGATTTATCTCGAGCACATCGGCACGGCGGCGCAACAGGGTTATTCATCGGACGGCCTGCAATTCACCCTGTCGACGGGTTCCCGGCAGTTCACCTACATCACCGGTTTCCGCGGCGTCATGGAGGACGGGAAGCTCGCGCGGGTGTGGTGCGTGGCGCGCGATATCAGCGAGCTCATCGATCTCAATGATCGTCTGCGTCAAAAGCAGGAGCGATTGCAATTGTATGCGCGGCAATTGGTCGGCGCCGAGGAGCGCGCCCGGCGGGCGACCGCCGTCGATTTGCACGACGGCATCGGCCAACAACTGGTCGGTCTTGCCATGACCGTCGAGGCGGCCGCCTCGCGGGCGACGCCCGAAGTGAAGCTGCTGCTCGGCGAGGCGACTCATACCGTACGCGAGGTGCAGGCGATCACTCAGCGCGTCATCGCGGACCTCAGTCCCCCGGGGTTGTACGAGCTCGGA
>DATLVV010000509.1:0-6697 GCA_035577165.1 Steroidobacteraceae bacterium
CCGGCCGAGGACTACCACCAGGATTATTTGTATCATAATCCGAACGTTCCCTATATCGCGATGTTCGACATTCCCAAAGTGCAGAATTTCAAGCGCACCTTTCCCGAGCTGTACAGCGGTCGGCCGGTGCTGGCGCACAATTGAGGGCGGCAATGAAGACATCTCGTAGAACACTTGCCGGCATCGGCGCGTTGCTTTGCCTGTCGCTGCTCGCATTGCCGGCCGCCGCCGCGGACACGGGCAAGGCGCCGATCACGGTATTCGCGGCGGCATCCCTGACGAATGCGCTGCAGGATCTTGGCGACGCCTTCACCAAGGAGACTTCGATTCCGGTGAGGTTCTCTTTTGCTGCCAGTTCCGCGCTTGCACGCCAGATCGAAAATGGCGCGCCTGCCGACATATTCTTTTCGGCCGACCTGGAGTGGATGGACTATTTGCAATCGCGAAACTTGATTCAACGCGACACGCGGCACGATGTGCTGGGCAATCGATTGGTCTTGATTGCGCCCTCCGACAGCCTGGTCAAGCTGAAGATCGAGCCGAATTTTGCGCTGGCTGCCGCACTCGGCAAGGGACGGCTGGCCACCGGCGATCCGGACTCGGTACCCGCGGGCCGTTACGCCCGAGAGGCATTGACGACCCTGGGGGTGTGGAGCAGCGTGGAGGGTCATTTGGTCCGGGCGGACAGCGTGCGCTCGGCTCTGGCCTTCGTGGACCGCGGCGAAGCGCAACTGGGCATCGTTTATGAGACCGATGCCTTGATCGACAAGCGTGTCCGGGTGGTGGATGTGTTTCCTGCCAGCAGCCATTTGCCGATCAAGTATCCTGTCGCGCTGACCACCGCAGCGAAGGGCGGCGCGGCCAAATTTCTCGCCTACATTCGTGGTCCCGCCGGCGAGCTGGCGTTCAAAGCGAACGGCTTCACGCCGCTCCACTGAGCCGGAATATTTGGACTGGTTCCTAGTTGCGGTGACTCAGCCCCCAGATATAGGCCGCAACGGCTGATACCTGGTCCGCGCTGAGTTCGGCGCCTCCCTTGGGTGGCATGGGGCTGCGGAACTGTTTAGGTTGCATCACCCCATCGGTGATGGTTTTGGCGATGCCCGCATAGCTGCCGTCGCTCCACAACCATGTCTTACCGGTCAGGTTCGGACCCAGCGTCGTACCCGTCGCCGCTGCTCCATGGCAACCCGTGCAGGCAGCTCCACCTACCTGGCCGTGGTAGATTCTGTCCCCCAGAGCAACCATCTCCTTGGTCGCCCCCTTGGCAATCGGCAGACTGGCGGTGGCGGGCGCTGCGGCGCCGCCGGCATCGGGGTGTATGCCTTCCGGCGGCAGCGCTCCGGCGACGGTGGCGTCTCCGGCAGCGGCGGTTGTGCTCGGACACGGCGTGATGCCGGCGTCGCCGCCGGATCCCGGGTCGCCGCGGTACACGATCTTGTAGACCCGTCCGCGCACGTCATCCGACACGTACAGCGCACCGTCCGGACCGACCGCGACGCCTGTTGGACGATGCGCAGCTTGGTCCGGCGACTTCACCGCACCGGCAAAACCATCAGCGAAGACTTCGCACTTGCCGTTTGCCCGATCGCCGGCGAGCGATTGGTACACCACGTTGTAGCCGCTTTGCGGATAGGGCGCGCGGTTCCACGAGCCGTGAAACGCAATGAACACGCCGTTGCGGTAGCGGCTGGGGAATTGATTCTTGTCGTAGAAGACCATTCCATCCGGCGCCCAATGCGCCGGGAACGCGGCGACCGGTGCAATCTTGTTGGCGCAGGGGCCGAGCTTCTTGCCGCCGTCGCCGCCGTACTCGGGAGCCAGCACCAATTTTTGCTGGAAGGGGTCGTAATAGCATTCGGGCCAGCCGTAGTCGCCTTCCGGCTTCAGGTTCAACAATTCTTCGGCCGGCAGCGTGGCCTCTTCGTCGGCCTTGTATAGACCCGGCCAATTCGAGTGCAGCTGATCACGGCCGTGTTGAGTGACGAACAGGCGATGCCCGGCGGAATCGACCGCGAATCCCTCGCCGTTGCGGATCCCCGTCGCGAAACGCTCAGCCGGTGAAAACGCCTGGCCGGTCTTATTCGCGTCGTAGCGCCAGACGCCGCCGCGGGTTTGAAGCTCCGTGCAAGGGTCGGTGCCCATCGATCCTGCCTTGCGGTTTTTGGGCTGGCAGGCGTTGGTTGCGGATGCGACATCGATATACAGGAGTCCGTCGGCATCGATTGCAAAGGGATGCATGGGATGATCCCCGCCAAGAGGCAGTCCCGATACGATGGTTTGCGGGCGGTCGCGGGGAATGTTCGAGCCGGCGACCAGTGTGTAGCGCACGATTTGATCGTTGATTTCGGCATACAGAGCGCCCTTGTACAGGCCGATGCCGGTTCCGCCGGCGCCGCCGCTTTGCACTGTCTCGCCGAAGCGTTCGACGACATTGGCCGTTCCGTTGCCCGCAGTATCCTGCAAAGCAACCAGGAATCCGCCTTCATGGGGCGCGGAGTTGCCGTAGTAGCGGCCGGACCAAGTGTTGACATACACGACCCCGTTCGGCGCCACCACCATATGGCGCGCGTGGCCGATGCCGTCGGCGAATACGCTCGCACAAAATCCGGCGGGCAGACGCAGGCCGGTTGTGTCTTTGGGGCACGACTGGTTGTTGGCTTGCGCCGAGGCCGCAGAACTCGCCACGCACAAGGCGCAGAGCGCAGCGGCCCCTCTCAATAAACGGTTGGCCGATGAGGTCATGAGTGAGTATCTCCCGAAGATCGGACGCGACGTCGCTCAACGATAGCATGGCCCGAGGGCTGCCGGCGGCATAGGATAGGGGGGATGGAACCCGAATATTTGCCGTGACGGACGCGAGCATGAATCCGGATGATGTATTGGCGCGCGAATTCGCAACGCTCTCCGAATTGATTCACGCACATGCGTTGCTGCGGCCCGATCACCTCGCCCTGATGCACCAGGAATGCACAGTCAGCTATTCTGGCCTCGATCGGTGGGCAGATCGGGTAGCCTCGGCTTTGCAGCGCGACCATGTAGATGCGGGCTGCGCCATCGCAATTTGTGGCGCGACGACGCCGGACTATGTGGCGATTTTTCTCGGCAGCTTGCGGGCGGGTGTCGCCGTGGCGCCGTTGCCGACCTCGGCGACTCCGCACACCCTGGCGGCGATGATGGCCGATGCCGGGGTGCGAATTCTATTCGTGGATCGCACCACCGCGGACGCCTTGTCGGCGTTGGATCGCACATTGGACGTAGCGCTCGTCGTCATGGAGGATTGCGGCCCCCGAGGTTTGCAAAGCTGGATGACGGCGGCGGATTCGGTTCCCGCCGCGGTCGAACCACAGGCGCACTGGCCTTTCAACGTCATCTATTCGTCGGGCACGACGGGCGTGCCCAAGGGCATCGTGCAGCCGCATTCATTCCGCTGGTCGAATGTTCAGCGCGCCCGCATGACCGGCTACGGGCCGGGATCCGTGACATTGATCGCCACCCCTCTCTATTCCAATTCGACGCTGGCCACGCTGTTCGGCGCGTTGGGTCTGGGCGGCACGGTCGTTTTGATGGGAAAATTCGCGGCCGACGCCTATCTTACACTGGCGCAGCATTGCCGCGCGACCCACACCGTGCTGGTGCCTGCGCAATATCTGCGGCTGCTGGCCGAGGAGAATTTCGATCAATATGACCTTGGATCTTTTCAAATGAAATTTTCGACGGGCGCGCCGTTTCCGGCGGCTCTCAAGCAACAGGTGCTGCGCCGCTGGCCCGGCGGATTGATCGAGATCTATGGGATGACGGAAGGAGGAGGCGCGTGCATGTTGGAAGCCCACAAGCATCCGGACAAGCTGCACACCGTGGGCACGCCGATGCCGCGCAACGACATCCGTCTGATCGACGCCGCGGACCGCGAAGTCCGCCGCGGCGACGTCGGCGAAATCGTCGGTCACTCACCCGCGATGATGAACGGATATCTGAATCAGCCTTTGAAGACCCAGGAAGCGGAATGGCGCGACCCGACCGGAAAGCGTTTCATCCGCTCCGGCGACATTGGCCGCATGGACGCGGACGGCTTTCTGGTGCTGCTGGACCGCAAGAAGGACATGATCATTTCGGGCGGCTTCAATGTCTACCCCAGCGACTTGGAGGCCGTCCTGCGACAACATCCGGAGGTGGAGGAGGCGGCGGTCGTCGGGCTGGCGTCTTCTCGTTGGGGAGAAACTCCGGCTGCCTGCGTGGTGCTGAAGCCGGGCGCCGATGCCGATGCGGCGCAATTGATTGCCTGGGCGAACGCGCGGCTGGGCAAGACGCAGAGACTGACGGTGGTGAAAATCATGAACAACCTGCCGCGCAACGGCGCCGGCAAGGTGATGAAAAGGGAGCTTCGCGATGAATTCCATTAGAACAGCGGTCTATGCCGGGCTGATCGCCGGGACGATTGATATCGGGGCGGCGAGCGCCATCAATGCGGCAGCGCCGGATCGGGTGCTGCGCGCGGTCGCAAGCGGTCTGCTCGGGCGCGCCGCGGCTCACGGCGGTGCCTGGGTGCCGGTGCTCGGAATGTTTCTGCAATGGGCGATGTCGATCATCATCGCCGGTGTATTCCTCGCGGCGGCGGCCAAAGCACCGGTTTTACTGCGGCGCTGGATTCCCGCGGGCATCGCCTACGGCGTCATCATCTTCTTTGTCATGAACTATGCGGTCGTGCCGCTCTCGGCAGCGGTGTTCAAGGTGCATTTCTCGCCCCTATCGTTCGCCGAGAACATGGCGGCCATGCTGCTCTTTGGCTTGATCGTCGCCTATGTCGGGCGGCGCGGCGATGCCGCGGCGGATGTCCGCGGAAAATGATTCGCTGCGATCGGCGCGGATGGCACGCTCCGTAATGCGTCCGCGGCTACGCAGCTCCTGCAGCGAAAATCGACGGTCGAGGCCGCCGACGCGGTAGACGTACTCGGGTAGGTAGCCTGAAAACAGCAGACGATAATTCAACGGTAGGTAGCCGACGATGCGCTGCATCATGTGGTACACGAGCGTGGTGCAATTGACCGTTATGGTGTTGTAGAAGCGAGGCTTGATCAGCAGCGCGTTGGCTTCCGCAACGTAGCCGAGGAACAAGCTGCGGATCGCGGCCGGCGGAACCAGGATGCGGTACAAATAGGCGTCTTCGCCGCGCACATTGGTCCGAACCCGGATCACGTCGCGTTCGTCGGCCGCGATGACGCTGAGTTCGAACTCCTTGAAGAAGCCGCCGACTTCGGAATACTTCTCATGTTTCTCGCGGCGAATCTCCACCGAAAAGACCACGTGTTCACCGTCGTCGAAGCCGAACGAGATCAGCATGTGGGCGATTGCCGGTATGGTCCAATACGACATGATCATGTCGAGCGAACACAGGCGCTCGAGGTCGTAGCGGCGAGTTTCCCAACGCTGGGTGAAGTCGGCGTTGGTGCGCCAGTCGAAATTGCGCACGTTGTGCAGGGTCACACGATTGCCTTCGACCTCGCCCGCGGTCATTTGCGCCACGTCGTCCAGCCAGTCGCGATCGTTCGAAGGCGCGAGTCGCCCCCACCAGAACAGCAGGCCGCCGAACACCGCCGCGAATGTCAGCAAACAGAGCAGGGTCCGGTCGCCATGCAGTGCAATCGACAGCCCGATGCAGAAGGCAGCCCACAGGAGCACGCTCAGTGACTTGCCGATTTTGGCACCCGGCGCTTGATACCACAGCGCAAGCCCTCCCCAGATTCCGCAAGATCCCAGGGCGAGCGTCGCCAACCAGATCGACGCGAATCGCATGCCGCGCTAGGGGCCCTGGCCCATGGCGCCGAGCGCCTGAGCCAGATCCGCAATCAGATCGGCCGGCTCTTCCAGCCCTACATTGAGCCGCACCAAGCGTCCGCCATAATTCGTTCCCGGTCGATCGAGGTTGGGATAGACGATGACGAGACTGGTGACGCCGCCCCAGCTGAAGCCGATTTTGAAAAGCCTCAGCCGATCCGCGAAGGCGATCGCCTGATCGGCGGTGAATCGTTCATCGAAGACTATCGAGAAAATGCTGGACGATCCGGTAAAATCGCGGCGCCAATACTCGTGGCCGGGGCACGATGGCAGGGCAGGGTGCAGCACGTTCTTGATGCAGGGTTGTTTGGACAGCCACAGCGCGATCTCGAGTGCCGATTTCTCGAGCCGCTCCAGCCGGACTCCCAAAGTCTTCATTCCGCGGAGCGCCAAACTGCAATCGTCCGGCGAGACCGCCATGCCCAGCTGCTTGAGAGTCGATCCGATCGCTTCATAGGCGATGCTGCCCGCCACCGAAACGCTGCCCAGCAGCAGGTCGCTGTGGCCGCCCACATACTTGGTCAAGGCCTGCATGCTGACGTCGACGCCGTGCGCGAATGCATCGAACAGAACCCCGGCGGAATAGGTATTGTCGAGTGCCACCGGGACCTTGCGCCGCCGCGCGGCTGCGACGATCGCCGGCACGTCTTGAATTTCCATGGTCACCGAGCCGGGGCTTTCAACCCAGATCAACGCCGTGTCTTCGCGAATCAAATTCGCTATTCCTGCACCGGTCAGCGGGTCATAGGCTTCAACGGTGATCCCGAGCCTCTTCAACAACAGAGCGGCGAGCTCGCGATTCGGCCCGTACGCCGTGTACGGGACCAGCGCATGACTGCCGCTCTTGCAAAATGCAAGATAG
>DATLVV010000510.1:0-5014 GCA_035577165.1 Steroidobacteraceae bacterium
TCCACATGCACGGTGCAGGCGCCGCATTGCGCTATACCGCAGCCAAATTTGGTGCCGGTCAGACCCAGGATATCGCGCAGCACCCAAAGCAGAGGCATGTCGGGCGGTGCATCGACCGTCTTCATTTCACCGTTGATACGCAGGCTGACCATGAGTTCGCTCCAGGACCGGGGACTCGGGCATCGGTGCTACGGTGGAACTATAGAACTACTGACTCATCCTGCCAATGGGTCCGCCGGGCTACGGCAAACTGCCGTCGAGAAACTGCTGTACCTCTTGAAACAACTGCATGCGGTTCTTTTCCAGCATGACATTGTGAGTGCCTTCGCCGATCTCAACATAGCGTCTGTAAGGCGCGTGGCTCAGTTGGGCGAAGTAGGCATACAGCATGTAGCTCGGCGTATCGGCGTCCCATTCGGCATGCGCGAGGAAAGTGGGCACCCGGATCTCGCCCGGATCGTACTGCGCCTTGCCTGCGGCCCAGAATTCGCCGATATCCCGCATGACGCCATTGGGCGCACGCACCACCGCGGGCGTCTGCTTCGCTCCCACCGGATCGCTGGCAAAAGTGGCGTCCGCCCACGCCTCAAACCAGCCGGCCGGAATCAAATCCGCTTTCTTGTCTTCGGGCACGCCTTTGAGCCAGCGATCTTTTGCAGCCTGGCGGGTGATGCTGCGATAGGCGCCGAGCTTGCCGCCCGGGCCCACGGCCGGCGGCGGGGTTGCCACCCATATCGGCGCATACAGCACCAGCCGGTTCACCTTGTCGTTGTTTTGCGCCGTGTACCAACCCATGATTTCCGTGCCCCACGACCAGCCCAGCAGATCGATCTTCGCAACGCCGCGGCGCTTCAAGATGAAGCTCACGGCCGCGCCGACGTCCTTGATCGCGGTTTCGGTACGCACGATGGGTTCATTGTCCGCGGCGGGCCGGCTCATCTCTGCGGGACGGGTGGACTTGCCGTAGCCGCGCAGATCGACCATGTACACGTCGTAGCCGTGCTGAGCGATATAGTCCATCCACGACAGGCCATCGAGCTCGAGGTCGAACGCCGACTCGGCCGGGTAAGTAGCCCCATGTACAAACAGCAAAATCCTGCCGGGCGCGAAGTCCTTGGCTCCCGACGGATGCTTGTTGCGCAGGTAGAGCTCGATTCCAGGATCGACTGCGGGAATCATGAACTGTTCGGTCGTCGTTCCGGAGTCCGCAGCGGGCGCCATCGAAGCGAACACCGCGAGGCTCAGCGCGCCGGCGAAAAGCCGCACTCGATCCCCGATTTCACTGCGTCGCCCCATGGCCGCAACTCTGGCACCGTTCGCCGCGGGATGCCAGCACATTACCCGGCCCGCAGGTTTGGAATTATACTTTGGTGCGGCGGCGCCCCGCGGATAATCCAGGAAAACACATGCGATCCAGCTTGCCGAGAAACATCCTGCTTTGTATTGCCTTGGCGGGCGCGCCATTCGCAGCGCGCTCGGCGCCAACGCAGATCGCGGATGCCGAACCGATTCAACACGAATTCGTCATCGCGAATTTCAAGACCGAGAGCGGCGCCGTGCTGCCGGAGGCGCGCGTGATCTACGGCACCTACGGGCAATTGAATGCCGCGGGCGACAATGCCGTGCTGCTGCCCTCGCACTACATGGCGGAGATGCACGGCTATGGCTTTGTCATTGGGCCGGGAAAGGCGCTCGACCCGAAGAAGCTGTTTCTGATCACCAGCGAGTTGTTCGGCAACGGACGTTCGTCCTCGCCCAGCAATACGCCGGAACCGTTTCACGGCCCGCGATTTCCGGTCACCACCATACGCGACAACGTGGATGCGGTGCACCGTCTGCTCACCGAGCAATTGCATGTGCGCCACCTGCGCGCCGTGATCGGCTTTTCCATGGGTGCGCAACAGGCATTCCAGTGGGCCGTGAGTTATCCCGGCTTCATGGATCGCATCGTCGCCACGTCAGGGACGGCAAAGACCTATGGCCACGGGACCGTCCGGCTCGAGGGCGAAATCGCAGCACTGACCGCCGATGCGGCCTTCAAGGGCGGCGACTACAGCGAGCAGCCGGAGAAGGGAATTCAGGCCTTCGCGATTGTTTGGACGGGCTGGCTGTTCTCGCAGGAATGGTGGCGGCAGGAACTGTGGCGCAGCGACGCCTCCCTGGGTGCGAGCTTCGATCAGGTGGTCGAGCGCTTTCGCACGAATTTCATACCGGGGGCCGATGCCAACAACCTGATTCTGCAAATGCGCACCTGGGAGAGGCACGACGTCGGCAATACGGCGCCGTTCCACGGCGACGTGGAGTCCGCGCTGCGGTCGATCAAGGCGCGGGTGCTTTACATGCCCTCGCAAACCGATTTGTACTTCCCGGTCACCGATGCGCGCTATGAGGCAGGATTCATTCCACACTGCGAGTTCGTCCCAATTCCGTCCCTATGGGGGCATCCGGCCGGTGCCGGAGCGTCGCCGGCTGACAGCAAATTCCTGAACGAGCATATAGTGCGATTCATGGAAGCGAAAACTCCGAACGGGTGAAGCTAAATTTCCGCGCCACGCTGTATAGTTCGCCACTGCTGTCGCAAACCATAACTACTATTTAAAAGAATACTTTCAATCGAGGTATACGCATGCTTCGCCGATTCGTCAGCGCCGGACTGCGCGTCATCGCCGGTCTCATGTTCACTGCATCCGCTTGGAGCGCGACGCCTTTGTTGTTGCGCAATCCATCGCTCAGCCAGGACAAAATTGCATTCTTGTATGCGGACGACATCTGGACCGTGGCGCGCGCAGGCGGAGAGGCGCGAAGGCTGACTTCCGTCGGCGCCGTGTCGGCAGGACCGTTTTACTCTCCCGATCACACGCAGATTGCGTATTCAACCCGGGCCAACGGATTGACCGATGTGTACGTAATGAGCGCGGAAGGCGGCGTGCCGCGCCGGCTGACTTGGGAGCCCACCGGCAGCCGCGTCGCCGGCTGGACCCCCGACGGCAAGGAGGTGCTGTTCGCCTCGCAGCGCGCGAGCTACTCCGACTTTCCGCGTCTGTTCCGGGTGCGCGCCGACGGCGTCGGATCCGCGCAGGTGCTGCCGCTGCCGAGCGCCGCCGGGGGCAGCTTTTCGGACGACGGCAGCACGCTGGCCTATGTACCCTTCGAGCAATGGCAAACCGCGTGGAAGCGCTATCGCGGCGGCCAAACGACTCCGATTTGGCTGGTGAACGTCAAGACTCTCGACGTCGAGAAAATTCCCCGTGAGAATTCCAACGATTCGCATCCGGTTTGGAGCGGCACCACGCTGTACTTTCTATCCGACCGCAATGGTCCGGTGTCGCTGTACAGTTATGACCCGGGCACGAAACAGGTGCAGCAAGTCATCGCAAACCAGGGGCTCGATCTCAAGTCCGTCGGCGCCGGACCGGGAGCGCTGGTCTATGAACAATTTGGTTCGCTGCATCTCTACGATTTGACGACGCACCAGGAACATGCCGTACCGGTCATCATCAGCGGCGACCTGCCGAATATCGCACCGCATTGGGAAAACGTCGCGGCGAAGGAATTGCAGAACGCGGCCATCTCGCCGACCGGCGCGCGAATTCTGGTGGAAGCGCGCGGCGACATCTATTCGGTGCCTGCCGAGAAGGGCGACACCCGCAACCTGACCCGAACGCCGGGCGCCGCGGAGCGCGACCCCGCGTGGTCACCGGACGGCAAGTCCATCGCATATTTCAGCGATGCGTCGGGCGAGTATCAACTCTACGTGCGCGATCAGGACGGTTTGCAGCCGCCCAAGATCATCGATCTGGGGCCGGCCCCTTCGTTCTTTTATGCTCCGCACTGGTCGCCCGACTCGAAGCGCATTGCGTTTACGGATAAGCATCTGCGGATATGGTACGTGGATGCGGCGGGCGGCAAGCCGGTCAAGATCGACACCGGTGTGCGCGGCGGATTCGGGCCCACGATGGAACTCTCGTGGTCGCCCGATTCGCAGTGGATCGCCTATACCCGCGACCTCGAGAGCCAGGTGCACGCGGTTTTCGTTTATTCGCTGGCGACGCACGTTTCGACGCAGGTGACGGACGGCATGAGCAACGCCGCCCATCCGGTCTTCGACCCCAACGGCAAGTATCTGTACTTCGCCGCGTCGACCAACAACGGCCCCTCGGATGCGGGCATAGACCTGTCGTCGCTCGATCGCGCCACCAACAGCAGTGTTTATGTCGTGGTGCTGTCGCGCGACGGCGCGTCGCCGGTGCCGCCGCAAAGCGACGATGAGAACAAGAAAAAGGCGGATGAGGACAAGAAGGACGAGGCCAAGAAGGACGACGGTAAAAAAGACGATGCGAAGAAGAAGGATGAGAAGCCGAAACCCACCGTGATCGATCTTGCCGGGATCGGCAATCGGATCCTGTCGCTGCCCATTCCCGCGAAGAACTACGTCGACATGTTGGTGGGCAAGACCGGCGTGTTGTTTCTCGCCGCAGGATCCGCGGTGGGCCGATCTTCCGAGGACGGAGGACCGCCGGTCTTCGCACTGTGGCGTTTCACGGCCGAGAAACGCGAGACCGACGAGATAGTGAGCGGTGTGTCCGCCTACAAGGTTTCCTTCGACGGCGAGAAGTTGTTCTATGCCCGCCAGGACAGCTGGTTTCTGGCGCCGACCGCAGATCTCAAGGGGGGCTCACCGGACGCACCTCAAGGCAAGCCCGTCAACAACGGCGGAATGTCCGCCATGGTCGATCGGCGGGCGGCGTGGAAGCAGATGTTCCGCGAGTCCTGGCATCTGCAGCGCGATTTTCTCTACGATCCGCACATTCACGGACTCGATCTGGCCAAGGTGCAGGCGAGATATCAGCCCTATCTCGATGGGCTGGCCTCACGCGCCGAGTTCACCTATCTATGCGATGAGATGCTCGGCGAAGTTCAAGTGGGTCATATGTTCGTGCGCGGACCGCGGGACGCGGAGACTGCTCCGAAGGCGGGCGTGCTCGGCGCCGACTACGCAATCGACCACAACCGC
>DATLVV010000511.1:0-15590 GCA_035577165.1 Steroidobacteraceae bacterium
CGACCTGGCCGCCGCGCGGTATGTCGACGCCGGTGAACAGCTGCAGGAGCAGAGCCGAGCTCTGGTTGGCCGAGTACTGGCGGTATGGCCGGAGCTCGAGCACCGGCAATTCAATGGCCGTCGAGCGAACCCCGACCAGCCGTATGCTGCCCGGAGTGTCGCCCGGAGCGACGAACTCATCGGTGCCCCGGAGGCCGTAGAACGTGAAGCCGACTTCCCGTCCGAGCACGATCTGAAACCGGCCGAGCGCGGTTGCCCACCCGGCCTGCCAGGGCACGAAACCACCGTTACCGGCGCCCACGCAGATGTTTTTGTACAGGTCCGGATTTGCGAGATACAGCGGCGACAACAGCAACAGGTCGAAGGGCACGACGTAGAACGGCATGCGCACACGAGCGGACAGGCTCAGGCGCGCGGGAATGGCGGCGTTCAGGTTGCCGGAGGAAGGTAGCGCCGAGTTGTCGCTGTAGTGGTTCGTCGATGGCGAGTCCGCGTGCACTCCCACGGAGGCGTACACCAGTCCGTCTCCCGACTGGCCGGTGACGCCGTCGAGCCCAAACCCGCTCCGCAGCGAGAGATCGAGCCCACCGATCCAGCCGGCGCCGTTCTGAAACGCAAGCAGTCCGCCGTCGAGATAGCGCCCTTCGACGGCACCCGTGATACCAACGAACGGCCCGATCTCACTGCGGAAACGCGGCATTTCGCCGGCACCGTGATCCAGACTCGGCACCGGCGTATCCGCGAGAATGTACTCGAACAGCGGGCGCACCTCGGGTGGTACACGCAGGTCGTCGGGCCGCTCCGGCAGGGTATTGTTGCGGCAAACGTCGAAGGAGTCGGGCTCCGCAGGCGCGTGGGAGGTGTCCGGCATGCGCGGGTCGCGCCCCGCGGCGACGTCCAGCACCTGTTCGAGGCTGCGACGCGCCGCCCGTGAACCCACCTCCGCATCCTCGGGACGCATGTGGGCATCGCCCATGAGCACCAGCGAGTGGGCGCCGCCTGCCCAGGTGAAGACCTCGAGACCGTTGTCATTGTAGTAGTCGTGAGTACCCTGACGCTGGGACAGGGTGCCCCAGGTGCCGGCGATGTGACCCGCGGAGTACACGTCCTCGAGAAAGTGGAGCGCAAACGCCTCATCGGCGAGGACGGCCCGCGCCAGCGCCGCACGCTCCGCCGGCGCGAGCGATTCGTGCCCCAGCCGGCTCGCCTTTTGCAGCGCGCTCAGGTGGAAGGAGGAGTACACACCGATCGCGCTGATGTCCGAGCCGGGTCGCAACACCAGCGCCGCGTAGTCGTCCAGGGTGACATCGGTCTTCGGCCGCGGCAGGAGGAAGTGCGCATTGTTCGCGCCCGCGCGGGTCGCGTACTCAGGATCGGTGCGCTGCAGGCGCAGGTCGGCCGTGCGCAGCGCATTGGTGCGCGCGGCGCGAGCGGATTCCGTCTCGAACCGTCGCCGCAGCTCACTGACTCCCGACTGGGTGTCCGCCGCCGCAGGCGCCGTCGCGGCGATCCGGGCGAGATCGACCTTCAGTTGTGCGGCGACGTCCGCAACACCCAGAATCCAGGGCGCCTCCCGTGCCGTTGCGAGCATCTGGGCGCTCGAACAGGAATGGTCCCCGGCGATCGCCGGCCATGCCGCCCAGTCGATACACGCCGGGGTCAGACCTTGAGTGCTATCCGCGCCCGCGGCGCACAGCCGGTTCTCGTCTCCCGCGCGCGCCTGGGCCCACAACTGCTGGAATACCGCGGCGCGATCCGCGTCGAGGTGCTGGACGGCCAGCACCGTGACGTCGCGGTGCTCAGGGTAAACCAACGCCTCGGCACGCCGGCTTAGGCCGCCGAGAGTTGCGAGCAATTCGACGCTGAGGACAAATGCGAGACGCCTTTGGGCCGCGGGCCGGTTGCGAAGGGCGGTCATAGATGGCCTCACGCGATGAGTGGTCGCCCAATGAATTATCCAAGCATCGACCCGGAAGTCTACGGCCTCATGGTCGGACTTGTTTTTTTTGCATTTCCGCCGGCGTTGCCGCCTAGGGCAGCGGCAATTGCGCGGCGTCCCAACCTCCGCCCACAGCTTCGATCAGCGCCACGCTGGCTTGCAGGCGGCTCGACAGCACACCGAGCGCGGTTTCTTCCGCGCTCAAGCGTGAGGTTTGCGCGGTGATGACGCTGCTGTAGGGTACGGTTCCGGCCTTGTACTGATTGAGCGTGAGCTTCTCGGCCTCTCTGGCCGCGGCCACGGCGGCCTCCTCGATGACTGCCTGTTGTTCCAGCACGCGTAGCGTGACGATGTTGTCCTCAACCTGCTCGAATCCCGCCAGCACCGTTTGTCGATACGTGTCGACGCTCACATCGTAAGCCGCGCGCGCCTGGGCCACTTGCGCGCGGCGCAGGCCGCCATCGATCAATGTTTCTGCAAGTTGCGGCCCCACCGACCAGATCCGGTTGGGCACACTGAACAACTGCGCCCACGCAGGGCCGGTGTATTGATCCGAGCCGGACAAGGTCAGGCTTGGAAAGTAGGCCGCGGTGGCCACGCCGATCTGAGCATTGGCTGCCGCCACCCTGCGCTCCGCCTCAGCCACGTCGGGCCGGCGCTCGAGCAGAGTGGACGGAACGCCGGCAGGCACCGACGGTACATCGGTTCGCATGGATGAGGGGGCGAGCGAAAACGCCGCCGGCTGCTGGCCAATCAACACGGCGATCGCATGCTCGAGTATGCCGCGCTGAATTTTCGCGTTCACCTGCTGCGACTGGCTCGACAAGAGCTGCGCCTGCGCGCTCACCACATCGGCTCTGGCCGCCACGCCGAACTTGTAGCGGCTCTCGGCGATTTTCAGCGACAGTTCCTCGGCCACGACGGTGTCATCCAGCAGCTTCTGCAGCTGATCCTGAGCGCGCAGCTCGAAATAATCGGTCGCCAAAGCCGCCTGGGCGGACAGGCGCACCGCCGCGAGCGTTGCCGCGCTGGCTTGCGCCGATGCCCGGTTGCTCTCGGTGGTGCGGCGGACCTGACCCCAAATATCCAGGCTCCAATTCCCCGAGATCCCGGCGCTGTCCGTGGTGATCGTGGGTCCGCCCTGGACCGATCCGCGCTGCTTCCCGGCGCTGACGCCGACGGTGGGCCAAAAGCCCGCTCTGGCCTGGGCCACCAGGGCTCGCGCCTGATCGTACGCCGCGGCGGCGGCCTTGACGTTTTCGTTCGAAATATCGACGTGCACTTCCAGCTGATTCAATACATCGTCGTTGTATATTTCCCACCAGGGTCCTCGATTGAAGACATCGTTGGGCTCGCTCGGCTTCCAATCGCCGGCCTCCTTGTAGTCGGGCGCGGCGTCCAACTTCGGCCGATGATAGTCGGGGCCGACCGCGCACGCTGCCAGCAAGCTGAGCATGGCAACCGCACTCCAGCAGCGAGTGGACCCCATCATGTCCCGGCTCCCAGGGGTCCGAGTCCTGAATCGCCGAGAGCAGGGCCAATGGGGCGGGCCGGCGGTGAGGTGTACCGGCCCTGTCTCAAGTGCTTCCAATAGCGATGCACATACAAGTACACCACCGGCGTCGTGTAGACGGTGAGGAGTTGACTGAACACGAGACCGCCCACGATTGCGATCCCGAGGGGCCGCCGCATCTCCGTGCCGTCGCCGGATGCGATGGCCAGCGGCAAGGCTCCGGCAATCGCGGCGCAGGTGGTCATCATGATGGGCCGGAACCGCAAGCTGCAGGCATGTGCGATAGCCGCGCGCGGATCCATTCCCAAGGTTCGCTCCGCCTCGAGGGCGAAATCGACCATCATGATGGCATTTTTCTTCACGATGCCGACCAGAAGCAGGATCCCCAGAAAGGCGATGAGACTGAATTCGGTGCCGGTGGCCAACAGCGCCAGCAATGCGCCGACCCCGGCCGAGGGGAGGGTCGAGAGTATGGTCAGCGGCTGGCTGTAGCTCTCGTAGAGCACCCCCAGCACCACGTAGATGGCGAGCAGGGCGGCGACCAGCATCAGCGGGGTATTGCTGTTGCTCTGCTGAAATAGGCGGGCGGTGCCGTAGGTTCCGCCGATGATGCCGATGGGCACATGAATGTCGCTCATCTTCTTCTGAATCGCGGCCAGAGCCACATCCAGCGTCCCGCCGTCGGGCAGGTTGAAGGCAATGGAGGTCGACACGGAAGTGCCGGTGTGGTTGACGCTCACCGGCGTGGTGCCGGTGATGAAATGACTGAACGCCGAAAACGGCACGACGGTTTCGGCGGCGACGCTGACGGCCGAGCCGGTGGAGGTATTGCCGCGGCCGGCATTGGCCAGCGAATTCGCCGCCAGATTGCGCGCCGCATCCTGAGCGATGGCGATGCTGGAGGCCGCCGATTGCGTGGCCAACGTGGTCGGATGCAGTACCGTGGTGCCGGCCACGGCCTGCGTGGCCTGCGTTCCCGAAACGGCGCCGCCGGCGGTGCTGACGTACAATTCCTTGAGCACTTCCGGGTTCTGCCAAAATTCCGGCGCCACCTCCATGACCACATGGTATTGCTGCGGGCTGAATGGGTTGTAGATATTCGACACCTGGGCCTGGGCAAACGCATTGCCGAGCGCATTGTCGATCTGTATTTCCGTGAGTCCGAGCCGCGAGGCGCTGTCACGATCCACGATCAGCTCGGCCTCCAGGCCGCCGGGTTGCAAATCGGTGTCCACATCGGTGATTTCCGGCACCTCTTGAAGTGCGGTTCGAAGTTTTTGCGACCAGGTCTGCAGTTCGCTCAAGTCGTCGCCCAGCAACGTCCACTGATATTGAGAGTTGGCGGATCGGCCACCTCCGCGAATGTCCTGCACCGCTTGCAGAAAAGTCGCGACCCCCTTCACCTTGTTGAGCTTGGGCCGCAGTCGCGCGATGATTCGGTCCGCCGAAATTTTCCGCTCGCCCAAGGGCTTGAGAGCGATGGTGACATTCGCGCTGGCGCTGCCGCCGGAAGGACCGAAGCCGCCGCCTCCCACCGATCCGGTGACGGTCTGGACGGCCGGATCCGCTTGTATGATCGCGGCGACCTCCTGCAGCTTGCGCTTCATCAATTGAAATGAAGTCGATGCATCGCCGCGGATGCCGCCCTGCAATTGACCGGTGTCTTGCTGCGGGAAAAACCCTTTGGGAATCACGATGTAAAGATAGATGTTGAGTCCGATGGTCGCGAACAACAACAGCACTATGGTTCGCGGGTGGTGCAACGCCCAGCCGAGCGTTCTTTCATAACCCCGGCGCAGGCGCTCGAAACCGCGTTCGAACGCTTGCGCAAACCGCGAAGACTTGCGCGTATTCTCGCGCACGAGCAGCAACGAGCACATCATCGGCGTCGTGGTCAGCGAAATCACCAGCGAAATGAGAATGGACACCGACAAGGTCATGGTGAATTCGCGGAAAATCAAGCCGACGATTCCTCCGGCGAACATGAACGGAATGAACACGGCGACCAGCGACAAACTCATGGAAACGACGGTGAACCCCACTTCGCGCGCGCCCAGAAGGGCGGCGCTCATGCGCGACATGCCCCCTTCGATGTGCCGCGTGGTGTTTTCCATGACGACGATGGCGTCATCCACCACGAATCCGGTGGCTATGGTCAGCGCCATCAAGGAGAAGTTGTCGAGCGTGTAGCCGAGGAGATACATCGCGCCGAACGTTCCGATCAGTGACACCGGCACGACCAGGGCGGGGATCAGCGCCGCACGGTAGCTGTTCAGGAAAATGTAGACCACCAGGATGACGAAGGCCACCGCGAGCACCAGTGTTTGCTCCACCTGGCGCAGCGATGCACGGATGGTGATCGACCGGTCGAAGGTGACTATCAAATCAATCTTGGGGTCGATTGAATTCTTCAGCAAGGGCAGCTCTGCTTTGACCGCATCGATCATTTCGATGATGTTCGCGCCGGGTTGCTGGAACACCTGCACGAATACGGCCGGTTTGCCGTTGTAGATGCCATAGGTGCGGATGTTTTCGGTCGCGCCATCCTGCATGTCGAGCACCTGGGCGACGTCGCCCAGCCGCACCGTCGCGCCGTTGCGATTGGCGATGATCAGATCACGATACGGGCCGGCGTCGCGGGCATTGTCATTGGTATAGATCTGATAGTGCAGCGAGTCGGACTCGATGGCGCCCTTGGGCGCGTTGGCATTGGCGTTGGAGATGGCAGCGCGGACGTCCTGCAGGCCGATGCCGTACTTGGACAGGGACAGCGGATTGATTTCGACGCGCACGGCGGGAAGTGCGCTGCCGTTGACATTGACGCCGCCGACACCCTGAATCTGCGACAGCCGCTGCGAGATCACCGCATCCGCCGCGTCGTAGATCTGTCCCTGCGTGAGGATGTCGGAGGTCATGGCGATGGCCATGACCGGAAACAAGGAGGTATTGAGTTTGCGGTAGGAAGGATTGCGGGTCAGCGAGGTGGGCAGGTCGGCATGCGCCGCCACGATGGCCGCCTGCACGTCGCGGGCTGCGCCGTCGATGTCGCGGTCGACCCCGAACGTCAACTGAATATTGGTGGTTCCGACGCCGCTCGAAGAGGTCATGTCGTCGACATCGGAGATGGCGCCGAGGTGCCGCTCCAGGGGCGTCGCCACCGTGCTTGCCATGACTTCCGGGCTGGCTCCCGGCAACTGGGCCGAGACGAAGACTGCCGGGACATCGATGCGCGGCAGGGGCGCGACCGGCAGCAGCATGAACGCCGCGGCGCCGCACAGCGCCACGCCGGCGGTCAGAAGAGTGGTTGCCACCGGCCGATGGATGAAGGGCGCGGAAATGTTCACGCGGGTCCTTCGGCCGCCAGCTCGTTTTCCGCGGCCGCCTGAGGTTTGCGCATGCGGGCGGCAATCCGGTCGAACGCCAGATAGATAACCGGCGTGGTGAACAAGGTCAGCACCTGGCTCACCAACAGTCCCCCGACGATGCTGACGCCGAGAGGGTGCCGCAGTTCGGAGCCCGTGCCGGTGCCGAACATGAGCGGCAGGGCGCCGAATATGGCGGCGACGGTGGTCATGAGAATGGGGCGAAAGCGCAGCAGGCAGGCCTTGTAAATCGCATCGCGCGGCGACAATTTTTCGTCGCGCTGCGCGACCACGGCAAAGTCGATCATCAGGATGGCATTTTTCTTCACGATGCCGATGAGCAGGATGATGCCGATCAGCGCGATGATGGTCAGGTCGTCTCCCGCCAGCATGAGCGCGAGCAGCGCGCCGATGCCCGCCGACGGCAGCGTCGAAAGAATGGTGATGGGATGGATGAAACTTTCGTACAGTACGCCGAGGACGATATACATGACTAACACGGCGGCCACCAACAGCAGCAATTCGTTGCTCAGGTTGCTGCGGAACGCGAGCGCGGCCCCTTGAAAGGTGGTGCGGATGCTGTTCGGCAGGCCGGCACCGTGCTCGTCGCGTACGCTGCGCTCGGCGTTTTCAATGGCGGAGACGCCGGAACCGAGCGAGGCGCCCGGAGACAAATTGAACGAGACCGTGGTGGCCGGAAATTGCGCCAGGTGATTGATCAGGAGGGGCCGTGTTTCGACATCGACCTTGGCGATCGCCGACAACGGTACCTGGCCGCCGCCGGCGGACGGGACATAGATGGATGCGAGAGAATCCACCGAGCGGTATGAAGCCGGATCCGCCTCCAGAATCACGCGATATTGATTTGATTGGGTGAAAATCGTCGAGACTATTCGCTGGCCGAATGCATCGTACAGAGCGTTGTCGACGGTGCCGACGCTGATGCCGAGCCGGGCGGCGCTGTCGCGATCGATGGTGATGTAGGCCGCAAGCCCGTTATCCTCCTGATTGCTGACGACGTCCGCGAGTTCGGGCTGGCGATGCAGCGCCTCCAGCAGCTTGGGAGTCCACGTGGACAACGCCACCGCGTCGGCGCTTTCGAGGGTGAATTGATACTGCGTGCGGCTGATCGTGGTGTCGAGTGTCAGATCCTGAACGGGCTGCATGTACAAGGTGACGCCGGCGATGCCGGCCGTCTCGGACTGCAAACGGCGGATGGCGTCGGCGACGCTCGAGTCGCGGTCGCTGCGCGGCTTCAGATTGATCAGGAAGCGCCCGCTGTTCAGAGTGACGTTGTTGCCGTCGACCCCGATGTAGGACGACAGGCTGAGGACATCCGGATCCTTGAGGATGGCGGCCGCGAGCGCTTGCTGCCGATCGGCCATGGCCGCATAGGAGATCGACTGGGTCGCCTCCGAGACTCCTTGAATCAAGCCAGTATCCTGCGCCGGAAAGAATCCCTTGGGAATGAGTACGTATAGAATTGCCGTCAGCGCCAAGGTGGCCCCCGCCACGTACAGAGTCAGCCGTTGGTGATCGAGCACCCAGGTCAGTTTTCGGCCATACCATTCGACCACTGCCGCGAACCAGCGCCCCGACTCGAGCGCCGCATGCTCACCCGACGAACGCTGCTTCAGCAATTTGGCGCACATCATCGGCACCAGCGTCAGGGAGACGACCGCGGATATGAGAATCGTGACGGCCAGCGTCACGGCGAATTCCCGGAACAGCCGTCCGACGACATCCTGCATGAAGAGCAGCGGGATGAGTACGGCGATCAACGAGACCGTCAACGAAATGATGGTGAAGCCGATCTGACCGGCACCCTTGAGCGCCGCTTCGAGCGGCCGCTCCCCGACCTCGATGTAGCGCGAGATGTTTTCGATCATGACGATGGCATCGTCGACGACGAATCCCGTGGCGATCGTCAACGCCATCAACGATAGGTTGTTGAGGCTGAAATTCGCCAGATACATGACGGCAAAGGTTCCGATGAGCGACAGCGGCACGGAGAGGCTCGGGATGATGGTGGCCGGCACGTTCCGCAGGAACACATAGATCACCAGCACCACGAGAACCACCGCCAGAACCAATTCGAATTCGACGTCGGCCACGGACGCCCGGATGGTCATGGTGCGGTCGGTGAGGATGGCGAGATCCACTCCCGCGGGCAACGCGGCCCGCAGCGAGGGCAGCAGCGCGTGAATTCTATTCACGACGTCGACCACGTTCGCGCCCGGCTGGCGCTGCACGTTCAGGATCAGCGCCGGGACGCCGTTCATCCAACCGCCGAGCTTGGTATTCTCAGCGCCCGAAACCAAGGTGGCCACGTCCTTGAGGCGTACCGGGGCGCCGTTCTTGTACGCCACCACCACGTCGCCGTAGTCGTCGGCGTTTCTGATCTGGTCGTTGGTGTCGACGGTGTAGGCGGTGCTGGGCCCGTCCAATGTGCCCTTCGGTCCGTTTTGATTGGCGTTGTTGATGGTCGTGCGCAAATCGTCGAGATTCAGTCCGTAGGCCGCCAGCGCGCGCGGATTTGCCACCACCCGCACCGCCGGACGCTGGCCGCCGCTGATGCTCACCACCCCGACACCCTTGATCTGCGAGATTTTTTGCGCGACCCGCGTATCGGCGAGATCCTGCACCTCGGTCAGCGGCATCACCTTCGAGGTGAGCCCGAGGATCAGCACCGGCGCATCCGCCGGATTCACCTTCGCGTAGATCGGTGGCGCGGGCAGATCCTGCGGCAGCAGATTCTGTGCGCCGCTGATGGCCGCCTGTACCTGCTGTTCGGCGACGTCGATGGCCAGCGCCAGGTTGAACTGCAGCGTGATCACCGAGGCGCCGGCCGAACTGGTCGAGGACATTTGCGCGAGGCCCGGCATCTGACCGAATTGCTTCTCCAGCGGTGCCGTGATGGCCGACGTGATGACCTCCGGGCTTGCGCCCGGATAGAAGGTCTGCACCTGGATGGTCGGATAGGCCACTTCCGGGAGCGCCGACAGCGGCAGTTGCAGGTAGGCGATTGCACCGACGATCAATATGGCGACCATCAGAAGGGTGGTCGCAACGGGCCGCAGGATGAATATCCGAGAGGGGTTCATGCGGGCGCGTCCGCGATCGACCTCATGTCGCTGGTTTGTTGTGGGTTCGCGGGCGGTGCGCACCACGCGAGCCGGGAGTGCCGGGTGCCGCATCTCCCGCGGGTGCAGCGGCCGGGCGCGCGCCGGCCGCCGGTTTCGCAGCGGCGTCCGGCAGCACCACCTCCGCGCCCTCGCGCAATCGATCGCCGCCTTCGGTCACCACCATCTCACCCGCGTTGAGCCCTTTGGCGACGGCAACCCGCTCGCCGTCAACCACGCCCAGCGTCACCGCTCGCACCGCGACCTTATGATCGGGGTTCACGACGTAGACGAAGGTGCTCACCACGCCGTTGGGCGCGCCGCGCCGAACCGCGGAGTTCGGCATGATGATTTGATCGTGCAGCAGCTGCATCAGCAGCTGTATGTTGACGAATTGATTGGGGAACAGCAGTCCGTCGGCATTCTCGAATTGCGCGCGCAGCTTGACCGTGCCGGTGGTCACGTCGATTTCGTTGTCGACCGTGAGCAGCTTTCCGTCCGCCAGCTTGGCGCTGTTGGTGCGGTCATAAGCCTCAGCGGTCATCTGGCCGCCGTCGTGCAGCCGCTGCATCAGCGCCGACACGTTGTCCTCGGGAATTGAAAAGATGACCGTGATTGGCTGCAGCTGGTTGATCACGACGATGCCGTTGGTATCGCCCGGTGTGACGTAGTTGCCTTGATCGACCTGACGCAGGCCGACTCGGCCGCTCACCGGCGATACGATATGCGTATAGATCAGATTCACCTTCGCGGTGTTGAGTTGACCTTGGTCCGCTTCGATCGTTCCCTTGTACTGGTCGACGAGCGAGCGCTGGGTGTCGAGCTGCTGCTGGGCGATGGAATCCTCCTTCACCAGCCCCTCGTAGCGCTTCAGGTCCAATTGCGCATCCGCCAGCAACGCTTGATCGCGCCGTAGAGTTCCCTGTATTTGCTGGAGGGCGGCTTCATAGGGCCGGGGATCGATTTGCGCCAGGGAGTCGCCCTGACGGACCATTTGTCCTTCGGTGAACAAAATCTTCTGCATGACTCCGCTGATCTGCGTCCTGACCGTGACATTGGCCAGCGGCGTGACCGTCCCCAGCGCCGGGATGCGCAACTGGATGTCGCCCACCGTCGCCGTCGCCACGGCCACCGCGACCGGTCCGTTTTGCCCGCCGCGGCCTCCTCCTCCGGGCGCCCCTGCGGGCAGCGGTTGCTTGTGCTGGATGAATTTGACCAGCGCAATCAACAACACCAGGATGACGATAACCACGAGCAATGCGAGCCAGTGGCGGCGGATGAACGCCACGGGTCCGCGTGCCGCGGTAGATTGTTCTGGACTTGTCGGATCGTTTAACACAACTTCACACTTCACCACAGTCGAGCCCATGCTCCGGATCGCTGACAACCTGGAATTTTGGGCGATTTCCAGACTATAACCAGATTCACCGGCGGACGACCACTGATGTCATCAGAGTATCGCATGCCTCGAAAAGTTGTACTGGCCACCGTTGGGTCGCTGGGCGACCTGCACCCATTCATCGCCGTGGGCGTGGCCTTGCGCGAACAGGGCGTGAACGTGGTCATTGCCTGCGCCGAAGATTATCGAGACAAGGTGGAGACCGCCGGCGTCGCATTCCATGCGCTGCGGCCCGGATTCGACGACATGCAGCGGGATCTCGGCTTGAGCCGCGCAGAGCTCACGCGCGAGATGGTCGCGCACAGCGCGTTCATGTTTCGCAAGCTGGTGCTGCCCTATGTCCAATCCGCCTACGAGGACATGATGGCGGTTACCGCCGACGCCGACTTGATAGTGCCGAGCAGCCTGGCGTTCGCTGCGCGGTTGGCCGCCGAGAAGCGCGGCATTCCATGGATCGCAGTGGTGCTGCAGCCCATGATGTTTCTCTCCGCGTATGACCCTCCCGTGATTGCGGAGGCCGAATCCTTCAGCACGCTGTTGCGCGCGCTCGGTCCCGCTCCGACCCGGTATGCACTGTGGCTTCTCAAGAAGGCTCTCAACGGCTTGTTTCGGCCGCTGCGTGCGTTGCGCGCCGATTCGGGGCTGGCGCCGACGGCGAAGAATCCATTGTTCGACGGTCAATTTTCCGAGGCCGGTGCGATCGGACTGTACTCGAGGCTGCTCGGCGAGGTACGGCCGGACTATCCGCAACCGACGTCGCTCGTGGGGTTCGCAATCTTCGACAGCGAGGATGGCCGGCGCGCCCGGTTGGATCCGGCGCTCGAAGCGTTCTTGAACGCCGGGCCGCCGCCGCTGGTATTCACCCTCGGCAGTCTCATCGTCAACAGTCCCGGAAACTTCTATGAACAAGGAGCGCTTGCGGCGCGAACCCTTGGCCGGCGCGCAGTGCTCCTGGTGGGGGAGGAGGCTCGCGGCGATTTCGCGCATTGGCAATCGCCGGAGGTGTTCGTCGGCGCTTATGCACCTCACTCGCTGCTGTTCCCGCGCGCCGCTGCGGTGGTCCATCACGGTGGAATTGGCACTCTGGCGCAAGGCTTGCGTGCCGGACGGCCGCAGCTGATCGTGCCGCATTTCGCCGATCAGCTCGACAACGCCGCCAGGGTCCGGCGCCTCGGTGTGGCGCGAATACTGCCCCCGCGGCGCTACTGTGCCGCATCCGCGGGCCGCGACCTGGAGCGGCTGCTGCGCGACGATTACGGGCTCGCGCAGGCGCGCAAGGTCGCCGAATCGGTGTCGGCCGATGACGGGGCGGCGCATGCCGCGCGCATTGTTCTCGACATGCTCGAACACTTAAGGCGAAAATGAGGCCTGCGGTTGGATAACGACACCTGCGATGGATATGGATCAAGGAGTTTCGATGAAATCATTGAATCGGGCTGCGGCAGCGGCCGTGCTTGCGTTGAGTATTTGCGCGCCGCTGCGCGCCGCGGCCCCACCGGCCGCCGGCGCCCACACATGGACCGAGGGCGTGAATTACTACTTGATCAGTCCGGCGCATCCGACGTCGCTGCCGGCCGGCAAGGTCGAGGTCACCGAAGTGTTCTCATATGCCTGTCCGGCCTGCAATATATTCGTGACAACCATGCATAAGTTGAAGGCAAGTCTGCCGCCCAATGCGGTGCTCGACTACTTGCCGGCATCATTCAATCCAGGTGAGGACTGGCCGATGTTTCAACTGGCGTACATCACCGCTCAAACTTTGGGTGTTGCGGATCAGACCCACGATGCGATGTTCAACGCCGTGTGGCAGACCGGCGAGTTGGCCGTCATCGACCCAGCCACCAAAAACATCAAGAGCCGTCTGCCGACCATCGAGGATGCGGCACAGTTCTACAAGACCAAAGCCGGCGTGCCCGTCGACAAATTCCTCGCCACCGCAAAATCGTTCTCGGTGGATGTGAAAGTGCGTGCGGCGGAGGCCCTGCTTCAGGCGTATCGCATCGAACAAACCCCGACCATGGTAGTCAACGGCAAGTATCGCCTGACCGTGAGTTCAGCGGGCGGCTACGACCAGGTCATCGAACTCGTGAATTGGCTGGTCGCGAAGGAAACCAAGCAGCCTTAAGCCCGTGGCCATGAACCTCGTTCGGTATCACCCGCGCCTGTGGATCTCGGCGGCGGTGGGCTGCGGACTTTACGTTCTGCTCCCTGCACAATGGTCCACACTGAGCCGGATATTGGTGTGCTGGAATTGCGGGGCGGCGCTGTTTCTCGGTTTGATTTACTTTTGGATGACCCGGCTGACTGCGGAGCAGATCTGTTCGCGGTACATCGAAGAGGACGAGTCGGCGCCCCTCATTCTGGCCGTGGTCACGGCAGCCGCCCTGCTCAGCGTGGTTGCCATCGTCGAGCCTCTGGCAAACATCAGGCACACGGGCGGCGTCGTGCGCAGCGCGCATTTCGCGCTGGCCGCGTTGACCTTGGTGAACTCGTGGGTGCTGGTGCCGACCATATTCACCACGCACTACGCCGACTTGTTCTACAGCGCGAAGGCGGGGCAGCGGCCGCTGCGCTTTCCCGACACGGAGATGCCGGTGTTCTGGGACTTTGCGTACTTCTCCTTTACCATCGCCGCCGCCTGCCAAACGGCGGATGTGACGACCTTGAACGCCGGCGTGCGCAGGCTGGTGATTGCGCACACGGTGATTTCTTTTTTCTTCAACGCCTCGATTCTCGGCTTTGCTATCAACGTCTCCGCCGGCCTGATCGGCGGAAATTAGCAGCCTGGACGCGCTCAGTGCGCGGGCGACTTGACGACCTCGCCGCCCTTCATCACGAAAGCCACCGATTGCAGGCGCGAGACATCGGCAAGCGGATCTCCTTCGACCGCAATGATATCCCCGTAGCGCCCGGCCGCGATGGCGCCCACGTCGCTGCTGCGGCCGAGTGCCTCGGCGGCGTTGGCGGTGGCGGCCTGGATAGATTGCATCGGCGTCATTCCCCACTGCACCATGGTCGCGAACTGGCGGGCATTGAAGCCGTTGGGATAAACGCCCGCATCGGTTCCAAAAACCATCTTGACCCCGGCTTTGACCGCGGCTTGAAAGGTCTGGCGCTGCTTCAAGCCGATCATTTTCTCCTTGTCCATCGATTCCTTGAACACACCGTTCTTCGCCCCTTCGGCCTGGATGTAGTCATCGTTGTAGACATCCATCGAGAACCAGGTGCCGTGCTGCTTGGCGAGCGTGAAGGCCTCTTCGTCGGCGAGACTGGCGTGTTCGATGGTGTCGACGCCGGCGCGAATGGCGTCCTTGATTCCCGATGCGCCGTGCGCATGCACCGCGACTTTGAGGCCCAGCATGTGGGCCTCGTCGACCAGGGCCTTCATTTCCGCGAGGTCGTACTGCTGGGCGCCGACGCTGTCGGTCTTGGAAAACACGCCGCCGGTGCCGCAAAATTTGATGACCTCGGCACCGTACTTGCGCAGTTTGCGCACCGTCGCGCGGATTTCCGCCGGTCCGTTGGCGATCTGCGGGCTGGGCACCGTTATCGAGGGCGGAAATTCAGTGCTGTCGCAATGCCCGCCGGTCGCGCCAATGGCGTAGGTCGCGGGAACGATGCGCGGACCCGGCACAAATCCCTGCTCTATGCCCTGCTTGATGGCCACATCATCGAAGTGATCGGACCCGACGTTGCGGATGGTGGTGAAGCCCGCCTCGAGAGTCTTCTTGGCGTTGGCGACGCCGACGACGGTCCAGAAATTGTCCGTGAATTCGAGTTCCCGGTAGCCGCTGTAGCGCGGATCACTGGTGATGTGCGTATGCATGTCGATCAATCCCGGCAGCAGGGTCATGCCCGGCAGATCAATGCGGCGCGATCCGGCGGGCACGGCGGCACCCTGGGTCCCGACCGCGGTGATGCGGCCGTCGACGATCGTGACCTGCGGGTGATCCACGATCCGCGCTGCGAGCACGTCGATCATCTTGTCCGCGGTCACCACGACAGTGTCGGCGTGCGCCGTCGCCGCGATGACGCTGGACAGAATAACTGCGGCAATCATGAAAAATCGGCAAGGGGAGGTTTGCATCGTCTCTCGGTCCCGTCTTATTTAGCGGCCGTTAAATTATCACAAGTCCCCCGTCGCCGGCTCGACAACCGGCATCAATGCGCCGAGACGTGGCGACTCGGCGTCGTTGACGAAAGCAAATGCGACGATGTGCTCGAGTATGTGCTGGACATAGGCACGAGTCTCGGT
>DATLVV010000512.1:0-9274 GCA_035577165.1 Steroidobacteraceae bacterium
GGCATGCCGTCCCGCGAGTCGCGGCGCCTTCTCGGGCGTGGTCATGCGGACGCCCCGGGTTGCGCAGCGGCACTGCGCACATTCCTCTCCAATTGCGCCTTGCCGGAGAGATATTGATTCGGCCACCACTGAGGCTCATAGCCTTGCCGGGCGGCGGCTTCCAGTGTCCACGCGGGGTTCGAAAGATGGGGGCGCGCTATGGCACACAAATCGGCCCGCCCGGAGGCGATGATCGAATTGACGTGATCGGGCTCGTAAATATTTCCGACCGCCATGGTCGCAATACCGAGTTCATTGCGGATCTCGTCGGCGAAGGGCGTTTGCCACATCCTGCCGTATATCGGTTTCTGATCGGGCACGGTTTGACCGGTCGAGACATCGACCAAATCGATGCCGGCGCTGCGAAAGCTGCCCACGATTACCATGACGTCGTCGTGGCTGATGCCGCCCTCGGCCCAGTCGGTCGCGGAAATGCGCACCGATAAGGGTTTGTCGGCGGGCCAGTGTGTCCGAACGGCCTGCAGGACCTCCAGAGGAAATCGGAGCCGATGGTCGATGGAGCCGCCATACGAGTCGCTGCGATGATTCGTCAGCGGGGACAGGAAGGATGCAAGCAGGTAGCCGTGCGCCATGTGCAACTCGAGCATGTCGAATCCGGCCTGCAGGCCAAATCCCGCCGCGCGCACGAAATCATCGCGCACCTTGTCCATGTCCGCTCGCGTCATTTCGATCGGCGGTTGGCTGATGCCCTCCAGGTAGGCCAGGGGCGAGGGGGCCAGGACCGGCCAGTTGCCGCTCGGCAGCGGATGATCCATTTTCTGCCAACCGAGTTGGGTGGACCCCTTGCGGCCGGAATGCCCGAGTTGCAGACAGATCTTGGACGGCGAATTTCGGTGCACGAATTCGACGATGCGCCGCCACGCGTCGCGCTGACCCTCGTTCCACAAACCCGTGCAGCCGGGCGTGATACGGCCTTCGGGCGATACGCAGGTCATCTCGGTGTAAACGAGGCCGGCACCGCCGAGTGCCCGGTGGCCGTAGTGGACCAGATGCCAATCGTCGGGCACGCCGTCGACCGCGCAGTATTGCGCCATCGGCGACACCACGACGCGATTGGCGAGTTCCATGCCGCGAAGCTTGAACGGCAGAAACATGGGCGGCCGCGGGTCTTGGGCGCCGCCAAGACCGGCCAGCCACCGCTCATAGGATTCTACGAAACGTGGATCGCGCAGCTTCAAGTTCTCATGTCCGATCCGTTGGCTGCCCGTCAGGAGGCTGTAGGCGAATTGTTCCGGCGGCAGGTGCACGTACCGCGCCACGTTCTCGAACCAGTTCATTCGATTGCGCGCGGCGCTTTGCAGCTTGAGGACCTCGATATGACGTTCTTTATGATAGGCGCCGAGCGCTGCGTCCAAATCATCGGTTGCGGTCACATGACGCGCCAGCGAAATGGCGTCTTCCATCGCGAGCTTCGTACCTGAGCCGATCGAGAAGTGCGCCGTATGGGCGGCGTCGCCGATGAGGACGGTGTTGCCGTGGTGCCAGCGCCTGCACGCCACGTGATTGAAATTGAGCCACGCGGACCCGCGCAGGTGATTGGCATTGCTCTGCAGCCGATGGCCGGCCAGATAGGGTTCGAACAGCCGCTCGCAGAAGGCGATCGACTGCTCGGTATTGAATTTGTCGAGGCCGTGTGCGGCCCAGGTCTCCTCCCGGGTCTCCACGATTACCGTCGAGAGCTGCTCGCTGAACTGGTATGCATGGATCTGGAACCATCCGTGCTCGGTCTGCTCGAAAGCGAACGTGAATGCATCGAACGGCCGAGTCGTACCGAGCCAAATGAAACGGCACTTGCGCACGTCGACATGCGGTTCGAACGCTCCGGCGAATCTCGCGCGGGTCTGACTGTTCACCCCGTCCGCGGCGATGATGAGGTCGGCGTCTTCGAATCCCGAGTCGTCATTGACCGGGCGCTGAAACTCCTGGTGCACGCCGAGTTCACGGGCCCGCTCCTGCAGCAATCCCAGAAGATGCTTGCGGCTGATGCCGCAGAACCCATGGCCGCCGCTCAAGAATCGCCGTCCACCGAAGTGAATGGCGATATCGTCCCAATGGTGGAAGCTGGATAGGATGGCAGAGTGCGTCGCGAGATCGGCCGCGCGGAAGTTGCCCATGGTTTGGTCGGAAAACACCACGCCCCAGCCGAAAGTATCGTCCGCACGGTTCCGCTCGTATACTTCGATCCGTGTCGAGGGCAGCGCCTTGCGCAGTAGAATGGCGGCATAAAGGCCGGCCGGCCCGCCGCCCAGACAGACGATTCGCCTCATCCTGGTAATACCCCTCTTTGCACGCGTATCGTCCGAGTTCGGCGTATGTTATATTGCGAAGTACTTCAGGTGTCAATTAATTTTTCTGGGGGATTTCATGAGCCCAACCACTCCCGACCCGCTGCGCTTCCCCGCGCACATGCTGGCGTAGGAACCGGCCATGGCCGAGCGCTCTTTTGCGAAGGAAGTTGAGTCGCTGCGCCTGGGTGAGGGAGACGAATTTCATGGTGAGGGCATTCTCGCCGTTACCAAGGCGCTGCTGCAGTCGGGGGTCGCCTATGTCGGGGGCTACCAGGGAGCGCCGATTTCGCACCTCATGGATGTGCTCGCCGACGCCGAGCCCATTCTCAATGAACTTGGCGTTCATTTCGAAGCCAGCGCATCGGAGGCCACGGCGGCGGCCATGCTGGCGGCGTCGATCAACTATCCCTTGCGCGGCGCCGTAACCTGGAAATCGACCGTCGGCACGAATGTCGCATCCGACGCACTCGCCAACCTCGCCTCATCCGGCGTGAAGGGCGGAGCCCTCATCATTCTCGGCGAAGACTACGGCGAGGGCGCGAGCATCATGCAGGAGCGCACTCATGCGTTCGCGATGAAATCACAGATTTGGCTCCTCGATCCCCGCCCGCAACTCCCGGCGATCGTGCGCGCCGTCGAGCAGGCCTTCGAGTTGTCCGAGGCGAGCAGCACACCGGTGATGCTGATGCTGCGTATTCGTGCGTGCCACGTTTACGGGCACTTCAAGACCAAGAACAACCGCAGGCCGGCGTTCTCGGCGGCGGATGCCCTGGCGGCGCCGACGCGCGATTACAGCCGCATCATCCTGCCGCCCTCGACCTACGCACAGGAGCGCGAAAAAATCGAGCTGCGCCTTCCCGCGGCACTGCAATACGTTGCAGAACACGGACTCAACGAGGTCCTGGACGCGGAGGCGGGCGATATCGGCATCGTTCTTCAAGGCGGCCTCTACAACAACACCCTGCGAGCGCTCGAACTGCTCGATTGTGCCGATGTCTTCGGCAGCAGCAAGGTGCCGTTGTACCTGCTCAATGTGACGTATCCTCTGATACCCGAAGAATGGGTCGGGTTCTGCCGCAACAAGCGCGCGGTGCTGATCATCGAGGAGGGACAGCCCGAGTACATCGAGCAGGCTGCAAGCCAGATTTTTCGGCAGAACGACGTGAATGCGCGCATCGTCGGCAAGAGCGTGCTGCCGGTGTTCGGCGAATACAGCGTCGATGTGCTGCGCAACGGCATCGGCGCATTCATCGACCAATGGGCGCCGCAATTGCGTGCGGGCGCAGCAGCGCGCACAACGGCTCGCAAGACGGTGGTGTCGCCGGCGGCCGCCGCGAAGCTCGCGGCGCTGGTGCCGCCGCGCCCGTCCGGCCTCTGCACGGGATGTCCCGAGCGGCCGTTCTTCGCTGCCATGAAGATTCTGCAGAAGGAAGTCGGGGCGCTGCATATCAGCGCGGATATCGGCTGTCACTCGTTTGCGACCCTGCCGCCGTTCAATATGGGCAACAGCATCATGGGCTATGGCCTGGGAGCCGCGGGTGCGTCGGCGTTCGGCACGGACGGCGGCAAGCGCGCCGTCTCGATCATGGGTGACGGCGGATTTTGGCACAACGGGTTGACGAGCGGCATCGGCAATGCCGTGTTCAACAAGCATGATGATCTCACCGTCATCATCGACAACGGCTATTCTGCGGCGACCGGGGGCCAGGACATCCCGTCGTCCCGCGCGGCCGGCGCGCATCGGCAGGGAAACAACTCCATCATCGATGCGGTCAAGGGTGTCGGCGTCAAGTGGGTGAGGAGCACTCATACCTATGACATGCGCACAACGCTCAAGGTGTTGCGCGAGGCGTTGAGCACTCAATTCCGCGGTCCAAAAGTCATCGTTGCCGACGGCGAATGTCAGCTCAACCGCCAGCGGCGCGTGCGGCCGTTGATGCGCAAGGCAATCCAAGGCGGCGAGCGTGTGGTGCGAGAACGATTCGGCGTCGATCCGGATACCTGTACGGGCGATCATTCCTGCATTCGTCTCTCAGGCTGCCCTTCTCTGACGGTCAAGGAAAACCCTGATCCGCTGCGCAACGACCCGGTCGCGCATGTGGACAATAGCTGCGTCGGCTGCGGGGTCTGCGGCGAGGTCGCCGATGCGGCGGTACTCTGTCCCTCCTTCTATCGCGCCGAGCTGATTTACAATCCGTCGCGCTGGGATCGTCTGGTCGCGAGGCTCAGAGCCGCGATAATCGGTGCGCTGCAGCGGCGTAGCGAGCGCAATCGCCTGCGCTACGCGCTCTAGGGCCTTGAGTTCGTCATGACTCAGCGGCCGATCAAGCTGACGATCGCGGCACTCGGCGGACAGGGTGGCGGGGTGCTCGCGGACTGGCTCATCGAGATTGCCGAGTCGGAGGGTTACATCGCGCAGTCCACCTCGGTGCCGGGTGTGGCGCAGCGGACCGGTGCGACGATTTACTACCTGGAATTCTTCCCGCGTGCCGCCGCCGACCGCGCGGGCCGCCTGCCTGTCATGGCGCTCATGCCGGTGCCCGGGGACGTCGATTGCGTGCTGGCCTCCGAACTCGCCGAGGCCGGCCGTGCCATTCAACGCGGGCTCGTCACCCCTGAGTGCACCACGCTCATATCGTCCACACACCGTTCCTACGCCATCGGCGAGAAGAGCGCGATGGGGCAGGGTGCAGCGGACGCCGCTGAACTCCTTGATGTGGTGCGGGGCTCAGCGAAGCGACTGGTTCTTTTCGATATGGAAGAGACGGCCGAACGCAATCAAAGCGTCATCAGTTCGGTCCTGCTCGGTGCCCTTTGTGGGAGCGGAGTGCTGCCGTTCCGCAAGCAGACTTTCGAAGAGGAGATCAAAAGAAGCGGAATTGCCGTCAAGGCAAATCTGGCGGCGTTCGAGGACGCGAGTCAACGGGCCCAGCGCGGCGACAGCGGATTTACCGGCAAGGCGAAACCCAAGCTTTTGCCGGACGTGCCGCTGCTGGCGCGCACGCCGCGGCTGCAACCTCTCCTCGATCGAGTTCGACGACTGCCCGCAGCGCAGCAGGCGCTGGCGCTCGAAGGCGTGCGCCGGGTCATCGACTATCAGGATCCGGCCTACGCAGTGCTGTTTCTCGACCGGGTGGAGGCGATCGCCGCGCTGGAGGCTCGGCTCCCGGCTGCCACCTCGTATGCTCTTCTGGAGGCGACTGCGCGCAGCCTTGCGCTCTGGATGACTTTCGAGGATACGATCCGCGTTGCGGATCTCAAAACCCGCGGATCGCGCTTTGCGCGGGTGCGCGAAGAAATTCGCGCGGATCCCGGTCAGCTGTTCGGCATCACGGAGTTCATGAAGCCGCGGGTGGAGGAAATAGCCGGTACGCTGCCCGCGCGGCTCGGCCGATGGGTGCAGGATTCTCCCCGTCTCTGCCGCTGGCTCAGCCGTTGGACCGGTGGCAAGCAAATTCGAACCGGCACCCTGGGCGGCTTCCTGATGCTTCATGTGTTGGCAGGCTGCAAACGATGGCGGCGTTCGACTTTGCGCTTCCGGGACGAAAACGCCCGCATCGAGAGCTGGCTCGCCCGGATCGAGCAGCTTGCCGTGGACCACTACTCGTTGGCGGTAGAATTGGCGCATGCACAAAAGCTGGTCAAGGGCTACGGTGAAACCCACGAGCGCGGCTGGCGCAATTTTACGACGCTCGTCGGACAGTTGGACTTGCTTGCGACGCGATCCGATGGCGCGGTGCTTCTTTCACGCCTGCAGGACGCGGCGCTCGCCGATGAAGAAGGGCGGGGGCTCGCACGGGAGATTGCCGTGCTCGAGAGTTCGGCTCGCGGCTGACGGATAATTGCGCCACGGCGCTCGAAGAGGACCTAATGATTGCACATGCTATGACCCGCGGACCTGACCTCTACCCGGTGCCCGATCCGCGCGGCGTGCTCACCGCCGATACCCTGGACGAGGCGACCAGTCTGGTAAGGACGGCAATCTGCCCACACCGTTTGCGTGTCAACGAACCGCCGCGAAAGAGCGTGTTGTATCTGTCGTCGCTGGATTTGGGCGCCTGCGGCCTCACCAATCTCAAGTACGGTTTCGATGTCGATATCGATGCCGGCTGCATCGACGACACGTACCTGGTGAAGTGGACGTTGGCCGGCCAGGGGCGGCTCTGGTCCGGAGATCGGACCGCGATCACCTCGCCCCGATCGATAGTCATCACGGAGCCGACCGAACACACCAAGATTCACATGACTGCCGAGTGCCGGCACTTGACGGTGCGCGTCTCTCGCCGTGCGTTGTTGGAGACACTGGCAGCCCGGCTGAATCGCCCGCCGCGCAAGGCCTTGCAATTCAATCTTGAAATTCCCATGGACAGCGATTTCGCGCGCGCCTGGTGCGAACTCGTCGCTCACATATGCCACGTCTCGGCGACTGCTCCGGCGGCGCTTGCGAGCGAGAGCGTGCGCAAGCAGTATTCACGCACTCTCATGGAAATCATGCTGAGTGCGGCGCCTCACAGCCACACGAATGCAATCGACGAGCCTGCTGATCGGCCAACGGCGTGGCATGTCGGCCGCGCCCGCGATTATGTTCATGAGCATCTAGCCGAGGGCATCTCGATTGCCGATATTGCGGCACGGGTCGGCGTCACGCCCAGAACCCTGCAGAACGGTTTTCGCAAGGCGTTCAACCTGACGCCGGCGGAATACATCCGCCGGGCGCGAGTCGATGCGCTGCATCAGGCGCTGCTCGCGGCGGATGGAAACGCGGGGGTCACGAACTTGATGATGAATGTCGGCATCGTCAATTTCGGCCGTTTCGCCCAGTATTATCGCGAGCAGATCGGCGTGTCGCCCTCGACGACGCTGCGGGAAAAGACACAGTAGCGGGGACGGCCGCCGTCGCGCCGATCAGCCCGGCACGAGTGCCAGGGCCCTGATCGGACTTCCCGAACCGTTCTTGATCTTGAGCGGGGCGCAAAAAATTACCGCACCGGTCGGCGGCAGCAGGTCCAAATTGGTCAGACACTGCAGGCCGTATCGTCCCGAGCCGTGCATGTAGTAGTGGCAGGGATAGGGGGGCTTGAGATGGTAACCCTGCCCGGCATCCGTGCCGATCGATTCGGTGCCGAATCCCATGACATCCCGATCATCGACCAAAAATCTGACGACATCGGTTGCCGGCCCGGGGGTGTGCTGTCCGGTTTCGTCGTAGTTCTGAAATTCGCTGGGGTCGGTGCGCTTCGACCAGTCGGTGCGCATCAGCACCCAGGCGCGCGGCGGAATTTGTCCGTGCACTGCCTCCCAGCGGCGCACATGATCGGCAGTCAGCAGGAAATCAGGATTGCCGCCCGCTTCCGCGGAACAGTCGATCACGCAGGCTGAGCCGATCAAGTGCTGAACCGGCAGGGTATCGGTGGCGTTATTCGGCAGGTCACGCCCGGATACCCAATGAATGGGGGCATCGAAATGAGTGCCGGTATGTTCTCCGCACGAGAAGTTGTTCCAGTACCACGCCGGCCCGCGCTCGTCGTAGCGGGAAATTTCCTCCATTCGAAACGGCCAACACTGTCCGAATTCAGGCGGCAGCACAATCGGCGGAAAGTCCGGTGACAGGGTTTGCGTGAGGTCGACCACCCGAATCCTTCCGGAGAGAAGATCGGCGGCCAGCGTCGTCAGCGAGTTCGTCATAGGATTTCCTCAAACACTCATTTCTCTCTCGAGAGTCTTGGGGCTCTCCTCCCATCGCGCCAGCCATTCTTGAGCGACGTCGCCCGGATAGACATCTTCGACGCCGTCATTGAGCGCATTGATGATCGCCCGGCCCAACGCATCGGGGGTCAATTTCGGCGGCGGCAGCATCTGATTCCAAACATCGTCGATGGGCCCCGGGAAGACATTGATGACGCGCACGCCCCCGGTGCGCATTTCGGCACGCAGACACTGCGACAGCGACAGCGCCGCCGCCTTCGACGCGGAAAACGTGCCGTGCGGCGGAAAGTTACTGAGCGCATAGACCGACAGCAAATTGACCCAGGCCGACGCGCTCGATTGGCCGTCCGCGCCTCGAGAACGCATGACCGGCCCGAATTCCTGGGCGAGCCGCAACAGCCCGAAGTAGTTGACGTCCATTTCGGAGCGCGCGATCTCGACGCCGCTGCGCGATGCAATCCCGTGCGCCCGATGCACCTCGGCGGTGTTTATCAGGATATCCACCTTGCCGCCGACCTCTGCGGCGATGGTCCTCACGGAGTGTGAGTCCGTTACGTCCAGAGGCATGAGCGCGACCTGCGGCAATAACTCGAGCTCCGCCAATCCCGGAAATTTTTTCCACGCTTCCGCGTAGCCCACCCACACCAAGTCGGCGCCCGCGCCGATGACGGCGCGTACCGTGGCCTGGCCGACCTCGGTCTTGCCGTCGGTGACCAGCACTTTGCGAAACTTGGGGCTGCAGGTCATTTCCCGCAGTTGACGATCGTCAGCCATGTTCGGTACCTCATCGATGGGAAAGGCCAGGAGCACCCCCTGGCCGGATTTGTCGAGCCGGGCGCCGATACGCACCCGGCTCGGGGGCGGACCGCAACCTCCGTGCAGATGCACCACAGCGGTCGGACCCACATCGAGCCGCACCATGCCGAGCCGCCACGGCACGCGCTCTCGAAAGAACAAATCGTTGCTGTGATGCACGGTCGTTTCGGCGATCAATTCGCCCCCTCCGGATTGTTCGCGCCATTGCAGCGTATCCGACAGGCATTGCTGGCAGGCTTCGCGCGGGGGGTATTGCACCGCGCCGCAGGCACCGCACACTTGCAGTTCGAACCGGCCGAGCGCCGCTGCAGCGGTCAACCCGAGCGCCGCACGCGATCGCGTCCACGGCGGCAGCAGCGGCTGCCGGGTGCGCAGGATCGGGTTCTTGCGTTTGGGTCGACGCA
>DATLVV010000513.1:0-9829 GCA_035577165.1 Steroidobacteraceae bacterium
TCGGTACGCTAGGGGAGCCTGGACGATAAATGGATAAGATTTTCATTCATGCTCTCAAGACCGAGGCAATCATCGGCATTTTCGATTGGGAACGCCAAGTCAAGCAGACCGTCGTCATCGATATTGAAATCAGTGCCGACGTCGCCAAGGCGGCGTTGTCGGATTCCATCCACGACACCCTCAACTACAAGCGGATCGCGAAGCGCGTGCTGGCATTCGTCGAGGAGTCGAAATTTCACCTGGTTGAGACGCTGGCCGAGCGCATCGCCATGCTTCTCCTGGAGGACTTCGGCATCGACCGGGTGAGTATTTCGCTGAGCAAGCCGGGCGCCATCCGCAGCTCGCGCGACGTGGGCGTGACGCTCGAACGCGATCGCAATGATCTTGCGAAATGGCGCGCACATTCCGCCGCCCCCTGATGCCGCACGGCGTTCTTCTCGACAAATGCCTCTCCTGGGCGCAGGTAGCGAAGGTCGCCGAGGGCGCGCCGCTGTCTGTGTCGGACGGCGCGCTCGGCCGAATGCGCGCGGCGCGAGCCCTGGTCACGTCCATCGTCGGACAAGGGGTACGCGCCTATGGCGTGAATACCGGCGTGGGCGCGCTGTGCGACGTGGTCGTGCCTGCATCGAAACAAATGCAGCTATCGCGAAACATCGTGATGAGTCATGCCGTGGGCGTGGGGCCGCTGCTCGAGGCCGCTCCGCTACGCGCCATCATGGCCGCCGCCATCAACAATTTCGCGCACGGCCATTCCGGCGTCCGGCCGGCGGTGGTCGAAGGCCTGACCGCGCTGCTCAACACTGATTGTCTACCGGAAGTGCCGGCTTACGGGTCAGTGGGCTATCTCACGCACATGGCGCACATTGCGTTGGTGCTGCTGGGAGAGGGCCGGGCGCGGTTGCACGGCCGACCGTTGAGCGGCGCCGAAGCGATGCGCTCGATCGGATTCGCACCTTTGGTGCTCGAAGCGAAGGAGGGCCTGAGTCTCGTCAACGGTACTCCCTGCGCCACGGGTCTGGCGGCGATTGCCCTGGGCAGAACCTCCCGCCTGCTCGATTGGGCAGATCTCATCGCAGCCATGACATTCGAGAATCTGCACGGGCAAATTGCCGTGTTCGATGCCGATGCGCTGGGATTGCGCGTGTCGGAGGGCGTGAAGCAAGTCGGCGGACGCTTGCGCGCCATATTGAGCGGCAGCGCCATACTTCATCGGAGCGCCGGTCGGCGTACTCAGGATCCCTTGAGCTTGCGCGCCGTGCCCCAGGTGCACGGCGCGGTACGCGACCTGCACGTTCGGACCGCCCAGGTCGTGGATGACGAGTTGGCGTCGGTGACGGACAACCCGATCCTCATGGGCACGCCGGATCACCCGCGGGCGGTATCCGGGGCGCAGGCGGTCGGCGCAGCGCTTGGATTGGCGGCCGATTCGCTGGGAATAGCCGTGGCCGAATTGGCCGCCATGGCGGAGCGCCGCGTGGATCGCCTGGTCAACCCGTTGCTGAGCAACCTACCCGCCTTTCTCGCCGCGGACGACGGCGCTCACTCAGGCTTCATGATTGCGCAATACACCGCGACCTCGCTGGTCGCGGACAATCGCCGTCTTGCGGCCCCGGCGAGTTTGGATGGCGGGGTCACCTCGGGCTTGCAGGAGGACCACCTGAGTCATGCCACGCCGGGCGCGCTCAAGCTGCTCAAGATCATCGACAACGCCGAGACCGTCCTGGCGATCGAATTGCTCGCTGCCTCACAGGCCTATGAGCTGCAGCGGGATGCCGACGGCCGCGCCGCGCAGACCGACGCAGCCTACCGCAGGATACGCGCCGTCATTCCTCACTACCGGGACGACCGTCCCTTGGGCGCCGACATCGAAACGGTCCGCGAAATGCTCGCGCGTCCGCCCGAGAGCGGCATCTAGATGCTCCGGCCGCCGTCGACCGCGATGATCTGACCGGTGATGTACGGCGCGTCTTTCGCCAAGAACAGGGCCGTGCGCGCGATGTCCTGCGGCGTGCCGTGGCGTTTGAGCGCCGTCTTATCGATGATTTCGCGCTTCAAGTCGGCCTCCATGTCGACCTCCGGCCACAGCACCGGGCCCGGCGCAATGCCGTTGACTCGAATTTCCGGCCCCAGCTCGCGCGCCAGCGCGCGCGTCAACATGGCGAGCCCTGCCTTGGCGGAGCTGTAGACCGGATGCGCCTTCAGAGGACGCAACCCATGAATGTCGATCATATTGATGATGAGACCGTGCCGCGCGCGCAGACTGGGCGCGGCCGCTTGCGAAAGAAACAAAGGAGCCTTCAAGTTGCTGCCCATCAGATCGTCCCACTGCGGGACCGTAATCTGACCGATCGGCGTCGGAAAAAAACTCGACGCATTGTTGACTAGAATATCCAGCCGCCCAAATTCCAGCAGCGTGGCGGCCACCAACTTTTCCGGAGCATCCGCGGTCGACAAGTGCGCCGAGTGGATCGTGGCTGAGCGGGGACGCAGCAGATTGAGCTGGTCAGCCAGGGCGATTGCGGCGGCGGCGGAGGAGCGATAGTGAATGACTATGTTTGCTCCGGCGGCGTGCAGCGTCCGCGCGATTTCGGCGCCGACACGGCGCGCGCCGCCCGTAATCAGCACGACCTGGTCACGCAGCGAGGAATTCTCGATACTGGCTTTCATGCAACAACGATACCGCAATGCCTGCGCAGCGTGAACCTGAGCTCGACGACGCGCAGGCTCGGCACTGCGCGCGCATGCGCGAGTATTTGGCCGCGCAAATCGCCGCGGCGCATGGCTGGCTTGGCTTCGAGCGATTCATGGACGCAGCGCTGTACGCGCCGGGCTTGGGCTACTACAGCGCGGGCGCGCATAAATTGGGCGCGGGCGGCGATTTCACCACCGCGCCGGAGATTTCGCCGCTGTTCGGAGCCTGCGTCGCGCGGCAATGCGCGGAAGTTTTGGGCGCGCTCGAGACGGGCTCCATCCTGGAAATCGGCGCCGGCAGCGGGCGACTCGCCGTGGATGTGCTGTCGCGCCTCGAGGCTCTCGGACAACTGCCCGCGCGCTATTCGATTCTGGAAATCAGCGCGGATTTGCGCGAGCGGCAACGCGCCCGAATCGGGCAGCACCTGCCGCACTTGCTGGAGCGTGTGCAGTGGCTCGATCGGCCACCCGCACAGCCTTTTGCGGGCATGGTTCTCGCCAACGAGGTGCTCGATGCCTTGCCGATCACCCGCTTTCGCTGGCATCGCGATCGGGTGGAGGAGATCGGAGTGGTGATGCGCGATGGCCGCTTCGCCTGGGAACCGCGGCCGGCCGGCGCGGCCACCACCGCGGCGTGCCGGCGCCTTGCCCAGGCCGGCGGCGACTGGGATGAAGGCTACGTGTCGGAATATTGCCCACGCCTCGCAGCCTGGACCCGCAGCGTCACCGCCTCTTTGCGCGCAGGCGCAGCGCTATGGTTCGACTACGGCCTGCCCCGATCGCAATACTATCTGCCGGAGCGGCACGAGGGCACGTTGCTGTGCCATTTCAGACATCGAGCGCACAGCGATCCGTTTCTCTATCCCGGATTGCAGGACATCACGGCATGGGTGGACTATACCGCGCTCGCCGAGGCTTCCCGGGACGCCGGCTTTTCCTTGGCGGGCTTCACCACGCAGAGCTTTTTTCTGGCCGGCTTGGGGGTGGATCACGAAATGCGCGCGCTGGCGGGCGATGACGCCAATGAATTCGCACGGTTGGCCAACCAGGCGCGGCAGCTGATGATGCCGGGTGAGATGGGGGAACGCTTCAAGGCCATGGCCTGGCTGCGCGGATTGAATCTGCGGTTGTCCGGTTTCGCGCTGCAGGACCTGCGCCACACTCTGTGAATCGAGGATTGTTGTGAATCGAGGGTTGCGATGACGAGGACGAGTTTGCCGGCGGTCCGCATTGACCGCCGCTTCAACCGGCATATTCTTTGGTGGTTTGTGGTCGGGTACCCCTTGTTGTACGCGCTCGGCTACCTGTCGAAGTCGGTTGCGGGGCCGGCGGCGATCTGGCCGGCCCACGCGCTCGCCTTTGCGGCATTCATGCTGCTCCCCCTCCGCGCGTGGCCGCTGATCATGATCGGCATGGTCGCGTGGGAGTTGCTGGCGCGGACATTGCTTTTCGTGATCACCACCCAGTCCTATCCGTCGCTGTCGCTGACCTGCAGTTTCGCCTTCGCCAACATTCTGACGACCATGGGTCCGGCCGCTGTTGCGCGCATCATGCGGCTGTTCCGCAGACAGGATCGATTTGCGCTGGTGATATCGCCGCTGTGGATCATTGCGCTCATTGCCGGCGCATTGCCGGGCGCATTGCTCGGCGCGGCAACCAGCGCCTATTCGGTCAATGCTCCGCTGGCTCCGGGCGATATCGGTTTGTGGGTGCTTGCCTCCGTGCTCACCATCGTCACGTTGGGGCCGATGGTGTTCGGACTGCTGCTGGGATTTTCTGAACCCACGGCGACCCCGGTGAGGCGCTGGGAAGGGTGGGCGGTTTCGGCCCTCGTTCTCGCACTCTTCGGTTACTTCGCGGTCGCGCCGTGGCGGGCGGTGGATCCTTTGGTGGAACCCATGCTGTTCGCTGTCCCGCTGGCCTGGCTCGCCCTGCGGTTCTCGCGCCGCGCCACCAATGTGGGGGTGGTGGCGGTGGCGTCGGGCATCGTGGTCTTCGCGGGCTACGGAGTCGGTATTTATAACAACCTGGCCACTGTCGCCGGTTGGCGCGATGTCGTCATTTCGATCGACGTGTTCCTGGTGATCGGCTGCGGCGGCGCGCTGCTGGTCAATTTGATGACCTTGAAACAGCGCGCCCTGCTCGATGAACTGGCGCGCGAGCATCTGGCGCTCCGGGAATATGCCCGCGCCCTGACCGTTGCAGAGGAGACCGCGCGCCGCAAGACGGCGGCCGACCTGCACGATGGAATCGGCCAGGTGCTGGCCGGCCAGAGCATGACCCTGGCGGCCATGCGCACGCATGCAAGTCAGTCACCGCTCGACGAACTGCTCGACGAGGCGACCGAAGCCTCCCGGGAGGCGCAAGAGGGGCTGCGCGTCATGATTCAGGACCTGACGCCGCCGGGACTCGATCGCGCCTCTCTCGATGAAACGCTGCACTGGCTGGCCGATTACTTCAAGACCCGATTCGGGTTTAGCGTGGTGTGGCGGGTGAACGGCACGGCTGATCTGTCTCGCGATCGTCTGCGTCTCATCTACCGCTGCATCCGGGAGCTCTTGATGAACGCCCGCAAGCACTCGCAGCGGCACACCGCCGAGGTGGAAGTCGATCTATCGCCGATCGCCGTCGAAATCACGGTCGTCGACGAGGGTATCGGATTCGACGCGCGGCAGACCGAGCCGCCCTCCGGAGAACGCTTCGGTCTGGCGCAAATTCGCGAGAGGGTGCGCGCCGCGGGCGGTACCTTTGAACTCGACGCAGTGATCGGCGAAGGTTGCCGGGTCACCGTCCGGCTGCCGTCGCCGACGCCGATGCTGGGGTGAACGGCGTCGCGTCTGGACCTGAGACCGTCGCAATTCCGCAAGTCCAACCCACACCGCCGACTTAACATCAGCGAATGTGGCCCCCAAAACATCGGGGGCGCGGCGTGCACAGCTGCCGGAAACAACTAAATAGAGGGATGAACCGTGAATTCAAAATTGTCCTTTGCCATTGCCGCCATTCTCGGCGGTTCATCCGCCGGAATCGGCCACGCCGCTCCGGCCGCCGATACGGAAGCCAACTCCGAAGCGATTCAAGAAATCACGGTCACGGCGCAGCGGCGAACGGAGAACATACAGGACGTGCCGATCTCGATTCGGGCGATGACCGGCGAAACGCTGAGCCAGTTGAACGTGCAGACCCTGGACGATTACATCAAGTATCTGCCGAATGTCACGACGGCCAACAATGGACCTGGGCAGAACGAGGTCTTCATGCGGGGCTTAAGCGCGGGTTCCCAACCCAGCCAGGGCAGCGCATCGACCGGCTTGTGGCCGAACGTCGCGATCTACCTGGACAATCAATCCGGCCAACTGCCGAATCGCAATCTTGATATCTATGCCGCGGACCTGAATCGAATCGAGGTTCTGGAGGGCCCGCAGGGCACATTGTTCGGTGCAGGAGCCGAGGCAGGGGTCATCCGCTACATCACCAACGAGCCGAAGCTCAATGTCACGGAGGCCAACGTCACCGCCGGCTACGGAGTGACCGCCCACGGCGATCCGAATACCAACGTGACCGCGATGTTGAACCTGCCGCTGATCGCCGACACTTTCGCGATGCGTGCGGTGATCTACAACGACAGCCGCGGCGGCTACATCGACAATGTCGCGGCAACCTTCACGCGCAAGAACACCGACATCGGCATCGGCTATGCGAACTATCCGGCGGTCAACGGCCAATGTCCGGACGGCCAGCCCAACAACGGCTTCTGCGTGCCGCCGGGCAGCGTGGCCATCAACAACAACAGCATCGCCGCCCGGGCGATCAATCCTGTCACCTATCAGGGAATCCGTGTTGAGGCGCTGTACAAATTCAACGAGGATTGGAATTTGCTGATCACGCAGACCTACCAGGACATGGACTCGCGCGGTGTGTTCTACCAGCAGCCCAATGCCTCCGATGGCGCGCCCCTGCACCCCCTCGAAGTGACGCTGTTCAATGACTCCTTCAACAAGGACAAGTTCGAGAGCACCGCCTGGACGGTGAACGGCAAGTTCGGCGCGCTCAAGGCGGTCTATACCGGCGGTTACCTCGTGCGGAACGTCACACAGATCGGCGACTATACGAATTACGCACGCGGCGTCTATGCGGATTACTATCAGTGCTACGGTCCGGGTCCGGGCGTCGCGGATTCGAAGTGCTTCTCGCCGAGCGCCACTTGGCACTCGGACGAACGCAACACCCACCAGCAACACGAATTCCGGCTGAGCACCCCGGACGACTGGCGGGTGCGCGCGATCGCCGGCGTGTTCTATGAGGACAATACCCTGTTCGACCAGACCGGCTGGAATTACAAGAACGTTCCTTCGTGTACGTCGAATGGCGCGCCCGGCACGCCGGGCAACACCGGCTGCTTCACGAACATCGGCACCGCACCGGGCGCGACCGTCGTCAATCCCGGTGTTCAGGGCCCCAATACTTCCTTCTATCAGGACACGGTGCGCGAAACCAAGCAGACGGCCTTTTTCGCGTCAGTCGATGTCGACTTGATACCGCACGTGTTGACGGCCACCCTGGGTACCCGTCATTTCCGCTTCGAGAACTCCTCGGCGGGCAGCGTCAGCGGCAGTTTCTACTGCTATGAGGGCGGCGCGCCGGCCGGCGGATGTCTCGGTACCAATTACGACCTCAACGCCCAGAATCTCAAGGATACCGAGTCCGGCTTCAAGAGCCGCGGCAATCTAACCTGGCACATCACGCCCGATGCCATGGTGTATTACACGTACTCGCAGGGCTTTCGTCCCGGCGGCTTCAACCAAAATGGCGGCACGCAGCATGCCCCGGGCCCGGACGCGCTGCCGCAGTACGTCATTCCGTCGTCGTACCACTCCGACAATTTGACCAACAATGAAATCGGCTGGAAGACCGAATTTCTCAATCATCGCCTGCAATGGAACGGGGCCGTGTACCGGGAGAACTGGGACAACGTTCAAGTCGCCTTCTTTGACCCGGGCTTGGTCGGCAACATTTTCTACAACACCAATGGACAGAACTTTCTCATCAAAGGGATAGAGACGTCGCTGGTGGCGCGGGTCACCGACGGACTGACGCTGCAGGGCGCGGCATCGTGGAACCAGAGCAAGCAGACGAATTCTCCGGCGCTGATCAACAATAATCCGCAAAGCGCGGGCTACGGCAAGCCGATCACGGTGGACTGCGACAGCAGCGGCGCGAATTGCGCGGCCATCACCAACCCGTTCGGACCGGTCGGGTCGCCGAGCGCCAATGCGCCGCCGATCCAGTTCAGCCTGCGTGCCCGCTATGAATGGAACATCGCCGGATATGCCCCTTACGTGCAGGCGAGCGCCGCTCACAGCGGCCATTCATTCACGCAAGCGGGTTCGAATCCGACCATAGCGCAGGCCGGCGCGGTCTCCACCGGCCGGTTGCGTTTTGAAAATCCCGCTTATACGACCTTCGATGCCGCAATCGGCGTCGCGAAGGATGCCTGGAACGTGAGCATCTTCGGCGAGAACATCAGCAATTCGAACGCCAGCACTTTCGTCAGCACGGATCAGTTCATCGTTGCGCAGACGCCTCTGCGGCCGCGCGTTCTCGGCCTGCAGTTCGGTTACAAATTTTGAGTGCGACGCGAAGCGAAGCTGATGGTTCTTCTTTCGTGAAGGCCATCAGTTTCCGGGTCGGCGATATCATTTCTTCCATCGATAGACGGCGCCAGGGAACGGCGCCTTCCATGGGTCGAAAACGCCGGTGATGTACAGCGTGTCGGCCCCGTCCGCGCCGAAGTTCATGTTGGTCACATAGGGCGTGGGGACGGTGATGAGGCGGACCAATTTTCCGTCGTCGTTCACCACCAGCACCCGGCCCGAGCCGTTTTGCGCGATGTAGTAGTTGCCGTCGGGTCCCAATTTGAGGCCGTCGGGCCCGTTGTAGGCGTCCTCGTGTGCGGTGGGCGGCGCGAGATCCTGCAGGCGCGCCCACACCGAGCGGGGTCCCAGGCGGCCGTCGGCCTGGATCGGAAACGATAGAATTCTCCCTGCCAGCATTTCCGACACCAGCAGACTCTTGCCGTCCTTGGACAGCGTCAGACCGTTCGAATAGTGGATGAGGTTGGCGACCTCGACCGGGACACCGTCCGCCGCCATGTAGAGGATGGTGCCGGTGATCGGCGCTTTCAGGTCATATACCCCGGAGGCGGACAGGTAGATTCCGCCACGGCGATCGGCGGCGAAATCATTCGGTCCGATGAACGGTTTGCCGGCGCTGTCGCGGTCGATGACCCGGATCTGCTTGCCGGTCCGGTCCAGCTCGACGATGCTGTTCGCGTCGTAGCACGCCACCAGAATATGGCCGTTGCGGTAGTCGATCAGCCCGGATGCGCCGCAATGTTCGCCGCTCCAAAAGGCAATGGCGCGCGTTCCGTCCCATTGTCGGATTCCACTGCCGGCGTATTCGACGTACAAAAGCGCGCCGTCGCGCCACAGGGGGCCCTCTGGATAGGCCGCCGCGTGCACGAGCACGGTGTCCGCATGCGCCGCGGCCAGCAGGCTTGCCGCGGCAAGAATCGACCCCAGTGTCGGCAGGATGCGCATGGGGGACCCCTCCTACGGTTTATGCAGCCCGGCGATGGCCTCTACACGCCGCTGATGCACGCGTTGGGCGATCTTCTCTCCAGCCAGCGTGGCGATCTCTTCCGGCGAGGGCTTGATCGCGGCGGCCGCGGCGCGCGCGGCCTGCAGGTACTCGCGCTGCGGATAAGGCACTGTCTCGAGGCCGGTGCGGCCGCGCGAGTCCGCCTCGCACGCCAGCAGCGCCTGCGCGAAGCGCTCCGGGCGGCGGAACGCATCGGCACGTTCCATGAACTCCAGGATCGTTTTGGGTTTGAGTTCGAAAGCGCGGTGCACGATACCGTGGTAACGGGCGACGATCACGCCGAGATCCCGATATTCACCCGGCAGCCGCAGCCGCAGGCTCAATGCTTCGATCAACGACACACTGCGCTCCTCATGCCCCCGATGACTCGGCCACTCGTCGCGCGGCGTCGTAGCCTTGCCGAGGTCATGAACCAGCGCCGCAAATCGCACCAGAGGGTCCGAACTTAGCAAGGCGGCCTGCTCGAGCACCATCAAGG
>DATLVV010000514.1:0-6327 GCA_035577165.1 Steroidobacteraceae bacterium
ACACGCCCAGGACTAATGGCAAGGCTGAGCGCTTCATCCAGACTGCTCTGCGCGAGTGGGCGTATGCTCGGGCCTATCACCACTCCTACCAGCGACGCGATGTGCTCCCGACCTGGCAACACGGCTACAACTGGCACCGACCTCACATGAGCCTCGCAGGCCAGCCTCCCATCCACCGACTCGGCCTCAGCAGGAACAACCTGTTGAGACTTCACACCTAGGGCGCCATCGCAGAACCCGCGGGCGCGCGCGAGTCGCTCGCGCCGTACAGGATTCCCGGCCGTGGAAATCCCAGCGCCCGGGCTTGGGCCGCATCCGCGGGCGCAATACCAATGACTTCCGCGGCATTGCCGGCTCCCCAGGGTTCCAGCGGGACCAGGTGATAGCCCATGTGGGTCAGCGCGACGACCGTATCGGCGGAGAACGCAAACGGTTCGCCGGCGACGGTATCCGGCAACCATTGGTGGTGCATTCGCGGCGCATCGACGGCCTCCTGCACGGTCATGCCATGGTCGATGACATTGAGGATGATTTCCAGAACGGTGGTGATGATCCGCGATCCGCCCGGGGTCCCGACCACCAACACCGGCCTGCCGTCCTTCAGCACGATGCTCGGCGTCATGGAGCTCAGGGGTCGCTTGCCCGGTGCAATCGCATTGGCCTTGCCCTGCACCAGGCCGAACATGTTCGCAGTGCCGGATTTGGCCGTGAAATCGTCCATTTCATCGTTCAAGAAGAATCCGGTGTCGCCGGCAATCACTTTGGCGCCGAAGTCATCATTGATGGTGAAAGTCACCGACACGGCGTTACCTTGACGGTCGACGATGGAGTAGTGCGTGGTGGTGGGCTTCTCATCCGCCGACTCCGCGCCGAGAGCGGTTGACGGGGTCGCGCGATGCGGCTGAATGCGCGCCCTGATCGCTTGCGTATGGCGCGCCGACAACAAACGGCTGGTGGGATTGTCGACGAAGGCCGGATCGCCCAGGAAGGTATTGCGATCTCGATACGCCTGGCGCATGGCCTCCGTCATCAGGTGCACCGATTCGCTCGAATGAAAGCCGAGTGCCTTGAGCGGATAGCCCTCCAGGACCTGGAGCATTTCGCACAGCGTGACTCCGCCGGAACTCGGCGGCGGCGCCGAGAGAACAGTGTAGCCGCGGTAGCGGCAGGAAACGGGCGCGGATTCGGTGACTGAGTACTGGGCAAAGTCCTCCTGCGTCAACAGGCCGCCGTTGGCGCGGGCCGCCGCCGCCACGGCGCCGGCGACCGGTCCTTGATAAAAAGCCGGGGAGCCGCCGTCACTGACGGCGCGCAGAGTTGCCGCCAGATTCCTCTGCACCAGGCGTTCGCCGGCTTTGAACGGCACTCCTTGATTGAGAAATATGGCGGCGACGTTCGGCTGCGAGCGGAACTCGGCGGTCGCGGAGTCGAGCACGTCGACATCGCCCTGTGTCAAAACGAATCCATCCTGCGCGAGCCGTATCGACGGCGCCATCAAGGTCGAGCGCGGCAAGGTGCCATATTTCTGCCTTGCTGCCTCGAGTCCCATCACCGTGCCGGGCACGCCCGCTGCGAGATAGCCGTTGACGCTCTTGTCGCTCACCGGGTTGCCGCGTGCATCGAGATACATATCGGCCCGCGCGGCCAGCGGCGCTTTCTCACGAAAGTTGATGAAGGTATTTCTGCCGTCGGCGAAATGAATGACCATGAAGCCGCCACCGCCGATATTGCCGCAGCAGGGATGCGTGACCGCCAGCGCGAAGCCCGCGGCAACGGCTGCGTCGACGGCGTTGCCGCCCTGGCGCAGAATGGCCGCACCCGTTTCGGAGGCCAGGTGCTGCGCCGTGACCACCATGCCTTCGGCCGACTCCACGGGAGCCGGCGCGGCGGCGTGCGCCGGGGATGCGATGCTTGCCAGCACGAGCGCCGCGCTCACTGCGATGCAGGCCGGGGTTGCGCTGGGGCGATCAAATTGCATACGCTGACCATCTTCATGAATAATCCACTGCTCCGCAAGCTGGCGAACTTCACTGCGTTGTCCGAGCAGGAGTCCGGCGCGGTCGAGGAGTGCTGCAAGGATGTGCGGGAGGTCGGTGCCCGCGAGGACGTGATTGCCCAGGGCGATCGTCCCGCCGGAGTCAAGCTGCTGCTGGAGGGGTTTGCCTGCCGTTACAAGACGCTGGAGGACGGCCGGCGGCAAATCGTCGCTTATTTCGTGCCGGGTGATCTGTGCGATCTGCGCGTCTTCATATTGAAGCGCATGGATCATTCGATCGGTGCCATCGCGCCATCCCGAGTTGCGACCATTTCTCCGCACAATGTGCTGATGCTGATGCACAACTATCCCACGCTCACGCGAGCGTTGTGGTGGTCGACCTTGGTGGAGGAGGCGATTGCGCGCGAGTGGATCGTCAATGTGGGGCAGCGCAATGCCCGCGAACGCCTGGCGCATCTTTTCTGCGAACTGCTGTACCGTTTCCGCGCGGTCGGGCTCAACGAGGGTTTGTCCTGCACGCTGCCGCTGACCCAGGTCGAGCTGGCCGAGACCCTGGGGCTATCCACCGTGCACGTCAATCGGACTCTGCAGGAGCTGCGGCGGCGCAAGCTGATCACCTTGAACGGCGGCACCCTTAGCATCCAGAACCTGCGCGCCCTCGAGGAGTTGTCGTTATTCACCGCCGACTATCTGCACCTGGAGCAGAACGCCGATCTTCTCTAAATTCGCGGCGGCGGCAGGCGCCCCAGCACACCCTCGGCGGCGAGCCCGAGCGCGAGCAGCGCGCGGTCCGCTGCGGCGGGCGCATCGAACTCGATGGCCACGGGCAGGCCGGCGCCGGTGAGACCGACCGGCAGCACCAAACCCGGCAGGCCGGCGGTGCTGCCGGGCGCAATATTGCGCGCGACGGCCGTCTCGAAGGCCAGGGGCCGTCCGCGAACTTCGATGGTGAGTTCCTCGCCGATGCGCGGTGCCGGGACGTGGGTGGCCGGAAACACCATCGCGGTCACCTGAGTGCGCGCAAAGTATTCGCGGTACAGCCGGCGCAGCGCCGGTAGATGCTGATCGCGCGCGGCTGCATAGACCGGTTCGGCGACGAAATTGGCCCCTCCCGGCAGAACATCGCGGGCAAACACCTTCTGGATGTCGGGACTCGCGCGCGCGATCAGAGTCGCAAGATCCACCCCCGCGCCGTATTCCTGGAGGTAGCGCGCGAGCGCGACCCGCACGTCGTGATTTTGGACGGTGTCCGTGGTGAGATCGATGAGCGCCGCCAACCCCGGCAATTGGGTTTCCACGATCTTGGCACCGGCATCCTTGAGCTTTGCCAGGGCGATTTCCGTCAGGCGTTCGACTTCCGGGGCGAGATCGGTGAACCAATAATCGCGGACCACGCCCAGCCGCACACCCTCGAGCCGGGCTGGCTCGAGCTTCCGCCGATCATTGGCCGCCACCGAATCAAACAAGGCCAGATCCGCGACGTTGCGCGCATGCGGTCCGACCTGGTCGAAGAGCGGCGAGATCGGCACACACCCGCGGGTGGAGTAGCGCCCCGTGGTCGGACGAAAACCGGCAATGCCGCAGAAGGCCGCGGGAACGCGGATCGAGCCTTCGGTGTCCTCGGCCACTCCGAGCGGGGCGAGGTGCGCGGCGACTGCCGCCGCGGTGCCGCCGCTGCTGCCGCCGGGAATGCGCGTGAGATCGTAGGGATTGTGTACTGCGCCGAACGCGAGATTATTGCTGGTCCAGCCATACGACAATTCGTGCAGGTTGGTCTTGCCGAGCACGACGGCGCCGGCGCCGCGCAGTGCGGCGACCACGGGTGCGTCCTCCGCCGGGCGAAAGTGCCGCAGCGCCGGCGTGCCGGCGGTCGTCGGATAGTCCCGGGTATTGACGCTGTCTTTCACCGGAATGGGAAGACCGAACAAAGGTCCCGGTTTTACACCCGCAAGCCGCTCGCGATCGCGGGCTCGGGCTTCCTCGAGCACTCGCGTCGCATCCAAGGTGATGAATGCATTCAGGGCGTGCGCGGATTGACATCGCGACAGCAGGGCCTGCGCATATTTTTCCGCGCTGATCGAACCCTGCGACATGTGAGCGACCGCGTCCACCGCGCTCAGGTCGACCAGGTGCGCCGCGTCGCCGGTGCCGCTCGAGGAGCCGGTGCCGCCCGGGGAAGCGCCGGCCGCCGACATCGCAACGGTGGCGGTCGTGCCCAGCACGAAGGCGCGCCGCGAGATTTCAGTGGGATCGGGCACGATCTCGTCGCAGCGCCTGACACATGCAATGCACCGCGCCGCCGCCGTTGCCGATCATCGACACGTCGGGGTCGTAGACGGTAAGGCCTTCCGCGCGGCAGGCGGCGACGAGATTCTTGCTGGAGGCGGGCACCAGCACGCGCTCGTTGCCCAATGCCACCACATTGGTGCCCAATTGCATGGCATCGCTGTAGGGAACGGGAATGGCGCGGATCCGCTTCGAGCGCAGCCAGTCCACGAGTTCAGGCTCCACGGCTTCCACGCAGACCACGGCCAAGCCCTCGGCGAGCATGCCCATCTGCACGTCCAGGTGCAGAAAATGCGCATCGAAAGCGTAGGTGTGAAACTCCCAACCTTCTGCCTCGAACCAGCGCTGCAATTGCCGGACCGCGGGCTCGATGGAGCGTTCGCCCGAGTAGCCGCAGGCTGCCACCCCCGGTTTGAGCACCATGAAGTCCCCTCCCTCGACATTGCCCGCGGTGATCAAATCGTAAATCGGGATACCGGCGTCGAGATAGAATTGCAGGCAGGCCGCATACTCGCCGCGGCGATAGGACTTCTCCAGCTGCATGATCACGGCGCCCCAGGGGGTCATGACGCTGCTATCGCGGGCAAAGATTTGATAGGGCAGCGTCGGCTCCGGTGGCAGGAAGTGCACCGCCACTTCTGCCTGCCGGTAGACATCGACCATCTCCGCGTATTGCCGGCGCGCCACCGCGAAATCGAACTTCAGGCCGACGCGTTCGGCGCGCTGACAGACGGCGTTGCCCGGCTGCCAGGTGAAGTGATCGATGGGTCCGATCAATACGTCGCGCAAGGTGCCGTATTCGCTGTCGACGCCCCAGTTCTCGAGCGGTTTGGTGCCGCCCCCGTCGATTCTTGTGCGCAGTTTCATCGCGAGCTCTCTCCTAAGCCGATGGCTTTCAATGCCGGACCTCAACATCATAGCAATCAAAGGACGTCGGCGTGTCTAATGAGATGGTCGCGCGTTGCCTGCAGGAAGCCGGCAAGGTCGCTCTCTTGCATGGGAAGCGACAGATTGATCATGCCGCGCTGCGCGATGTAGTAGCCGCGCTCCATCAATTCCAGATGGAAAAGACGGCGCCGCGGCGAGGTGGCCGCTTCCACGTGAGCCGGATCGCTGATGGGCGTGTCATGCCAATGCGTGGCCAGCACCCCGCCGATGCCGGTTGCCTGAAAGGCCACACCCAAGGATCTTCCCAGCTCGTTGAGCGCCGCACGCAGCGCATCGCCCTGGGCATTGAGGCGGCTGCAAACCTCGGCGGTATAGACGTCGCGGGCACCGACCAATCCGGCCGCCATGGTCATGACATTGTTGTTGAACGTGCCGCCCTGCGACAAGCGGCCCCCCATCTGCAAATCCAAGTGCTGCATCAGCGCGCGCCGGCCGCCGAAGGCACCGAAGGTGAAGCCCCCGCCCCAGAACTTGCCGAGCGTGGTCAGATCCGGATCGATGTGGCGCAGGCCTTGCACACCGCCCGGCGCCAGCCGCGAGGTCATGACTTCGTCAAACAGCAGCAGTGCGCCGATTTTCTGCGTCTCCCCGCGCAACATGGCGAGAAACTCCGGACTTCCCGGTATGCAGCCCGCGGATCCCATCATGGGTTCGACCATCACGGCCGCGAGCTCCGACCCGTGGCTGCGCAACAGGGTTCGAGTGCCCTGCACATCGTTGTAGGTCGCCTTCACGAGCGGGAACGGCACGCTGAGCGGCGGATCATTCGCGCCGTAGGTCATGAAGCCGCCGTGATAGCAGCCGTTGAACACCAACAGCGCCGGGCGCTGGGTCGCATGACGCGCGAGCTGCGCGGCGAACAGGCAGGCTTCCGATCCCGAGTTGCAGAATCGCACTTGCTCCATGGACGGAATGCGCTTTGCAATGAGTTCGGCCAGTTCGACTTCGTGAGTGTTGGGCCCGCTCAGGGACAGGCCCGCACGCAGGGTCTCGAGCACCGCGGCACGGATCGGTTCGCAGTGCTGCCCGTAGACTCCTGCGGCGTAGTCGCCCACCAGATTGAGATACTCATCCCCGTCGAGATCCGTGATTCGGGC
>DATLVV010000515.1:0-3110 GCA_035577165.1 Steroidobacteraceae bacterium
CGACAGAGACGTTGGCGGCGATCGCCGCATCGCTTTCGCCAGCGTCGGCGGCAAGCAGGATCTGTGCCCGTTTCAGCCTGCGGGCGGCGTGTGTGCCGCCGTTGAGCATCTGACTGAGTTGGTCGCGCTCCTCCTGGTTCAGGTCCACCCGCCAGCATACATTCATCGCCGTCCCCTTCGTGCAGAGGACGCAGACAAGAATCGTAAGCGTGGGCCGATGGCCGCCTACCGTTTTGCCCACAAGATGTGGGAACCTTCATCGTCATAGTGAGGATTGGCAAGTGTCCATCAAGGAGTAGTGGACACTTAACCAGAGTGCACAGGATAGGACGTGACGGTTGAGTGCATTGCCGGAGAGCGACAGGGAGAAGGTCTCGCGCCGATCGTGGCCGCTCGAGGAGAAGCGACGGATTGTCGAGGAAGCCTTTCGTCCCGGCGTGTCGGTGGCCGATGTTGCGCGACGTCACGGACTGAATTCGAACCAGGTGTTCAATTGGCGGAAAGTGTGCGGAGCGCGGCCTGCGGCTGAGATTTCGGAGGCACCTTCGTCTACGCGATCGGCGTGGTCCGCTGCATCGCCTGCAGGCGCGCCGGATGGGTTTCTTTCGATCGGCACGATCGCGGAACCCAAGGACGAAGGTTCAGTTCCGCGGCTCAGTCCGTCCGCTCTGCTGGTGGGACAAGATCGTGGTGCGGATGCGCGCCCGGCGATGGAGGTGCGGCCTGGGATGGTCGAGATCGAGCTGCCGTGTGGGACGCGGCTTCGAGTGGATGCGTTCGTCAATGAACGAGCGCTGCGGCGCGTTCTGTGCGTATTGCGGAGCCTGTCATGATTCCCCTGGTGCCCGGCACGAAGGTGTATCTGGCCTGTCACCCGGTCAGCATGCGTCTGGGGTTTGACGGCTTGGCGGCTCGTGTAGCGCAGATGCTTGATGACGATCCGTTCTCGGGCCATTTGTTTCTCTTTCGTGGCAAGCGGGCGGACTATCTGAAGGTGCTGTATTATGACGGCACCGGATTATGTCTATTCGCCAAGCGCCTCGAGAGCGGCAAGTTTGTCTGGCCGCCGATCGTGGACGGCAAGATGGTTCTGACGCCGGCGCAGCTCACACTGCTCATCGAGGCGATGGACTGGCGGCGGACGGTTGCCGCGGACGTGCCACGAAGACCCGTGGCGGTTGGCTGAGAAAAATGCCGACCTGAGCAATATTCTGTGCGTCAGGCCTTGTACGCTAAACCGCGATTCTGTATCCCGCGTCTATGTCGTTAGCGACCCTGCCGCTGCCGGACGACCCCACCGCGTTGCGCGACCTCGCGGTTGATTTGCAGGCAGAGCTGGCACGCAAGGATAGCGAGATCGCCGCCAATGCGGCCGAGATCCATGCCAAGACGCTGCATATTGAGAAGCTGAAGATGCAGCTGGCGGTGTTGCGCCGCGCGCGCTTCGGCCGCTCCTCCGAGAAGCTCGACCACGCGATCGAGCAGCTCGAGTTGCTGATCGGCGAACTCGAAGCGGATACCGGTGCTGCCGAGGCGCGCGACATCGCCGGCGATCCCGGCGCCAGACAGAACACCGGGCAACCGGTCAAGCGACGGGAACGCATACAGCCGGTCCGCAAGCCGCTGCCGCCACACTTGCCGCGCGAGACCATAACCCATGAGCCAGCCTGCACTTGCCCGGGCTGCGGCGGCATGGTGTTCAGCCGCATCGGCCAGGACGAGCGCGAGGTGCTGGAATATGTGCCCTCCAGCTTCAAGGTGATCCACCATATCCGCCCGAAGCTGAGCTGCCGCGCTTGCGAGACGATCGTGCAGGCGCCGATGCCCAGCCTGCCGATCGAACGAGGCCGACCCGGCCCAGGCCTGCTCGCGCAGGTTCTGGTGGCGAAGTTCTGCGATCATACACCGCTGCACCGCCAGGCCGGCATCTATGCCCGCGAGGGCGTCGAACTCGATCGCTCGACCCTGGCCGACTGGGTGGGCCGCTCGGTGTTCCTGCTGGACCCCTTGGCCGAGGCCATCGGCCGACACGTCCGCGCCGGGCAGGTGCTGCATGCCGACGACACCACTGTCCCGGTGCTGGCGCCTGGTACGGGGAAGACCAAGACCGGACGGCTATGGGTGGTCGTGCGGGATGAACGTCCGTTCGGATCGGATATTCCACCGGCCGCCTATTATCGCTACTCGCCGGATCGGAAGGGTATCCATGCCCAGGCGCTGCTCGGCCCCTGCCGCGGCTTCCTTCATGCCGACGGCTACGCCGGCTTCGACAGTCTGTATCGGTCGACGGCATCGGACGGCGTGCCGCCGCTGATCGAGGTGGCGTGTTGGAGTCACGTACGCCGGAAATTCTATGACATTCACCACGCCTCGGCCTCGCCGATCGCGCTGGAAGCAATGGAGCGCATCGCCGCCCTGTTCGTCATCGAGACCAGCATTCGCGGACAGGCGCCTGAGCAACGCCTGGCCGCGCGCGTCCAATACGCCCGGCCGCGATTGGACGAATTGAAGCGATTCCTCCAGGGCTCCCTGAAACGGATCAGCGGTAAAAGCGCACTCGCCGGAGCCATCCGCTATGCCCTCACACGATGGGACGCGCTGCTGCGTTACCTGGCGGACGGCCGGCTGGAAACGAGCAACAACGCCGCCGAGCGCGGCATGCGAGCGCCAGTTCTCGGTCGCAAAAACTATCTCTTCTGTGGCTCCGATGCCGGTGGACAACGCGCCGCTTGTGTCTACACCATCCTCGAATCGGCAAAGATGACCGGCATCAATCCGCAGGCCTATCTGGCCGATGTTCTCGGACGCATCGCCGATCATCCTATCCACAAGATCGATGCCCTGCTCCCCTGGCTTTGGACACAATAGTCCAGCTCAGGCATCGCCACGAACCATCAATGCCGCGGTCGTCGGTAGACGCTTACTGTCACCACGTCGGTGCCGGCTAGCCACCCGTGCAGGAGTTCCCGCCAGTTCGCTGGGAGATCTTCCTCGGGCTTGAACGGGCGGATATCGAAAAGGCGCTCTGCCATTCCTGCAAGCGATAAACTGAGAGACTCCAGATCACCTTGCAACGCCGCTAGATCCGCTTGATCGAGCAGCGTCGTGAG
>DATLVV010000516.1:0-12340 GCA_035577165.1 Steroidobacteraceae bacterium
CGCAGGCGCACCCGTTGCGTGAGCTGGAGCAGTTCGGGGGAATTGAGCTTGTCGTTGAGCTCCGGCTGCCCGGCGAGAATGATGCGCAGCGCCTTTTCCTTGGTGGTCTCGATGCCGGACAACATGCGCACTTCCTCGAGCACGCGGTTGCTGAGGTTTTGCGCCTCGTCGACTATCAGCAGCACCTTGCGCCCGTTGACGTGCTGTTCCACCAGGAATTGATTCAGCGTCGCCAGGACCTCCGGCTTCTTCATGTTGAAGGGCGAGAAGCCGAACTGCACCAGGACGGTTTGCAGAAACGCCGTGGGCGAGAGCTGGGTCTGGTTGATCTGTGCCACTACGGCATCGGTCTGCAATTCGCGCAAGAAGGTTTCGATCAACGTGGTCTTGCCGGCACCGATTTCGCCGGTGATCACCACGAAACCGTCGTTGAACCAAATCGTCGACTCCATGTACGCCTTGGCGCGTGCATGCTGCTTGCTCAAGTACAGGAACTGCGGGTCCGGGCTCAGGCGGAACGGCAGTTCATGCAGTTTGAAAAGTTCCAGGTACATAACTTACTGCAGTTTACGGGATTTGATCTTAAGTCCGTGAATTGACTGGTTTAGCACCACTTGATCAATTTTAAGGCATCCGCAAGAGCCGAATTGCGCTCGGTTGGGCGCTTTTTGAGGATGGTGCAGTGGCCCAACTTGCGGCCGGGGCGCGGATCCTTACCATAATCGTGAAAAGCCAGCCCGTCGATGGCCAAAAGCGCCTCGCGGTCGGGCATTTTTCCGAGGAAATTGACCATCGCCGTATGTCCCAAGGCACGCGTGCTCCCCAGGGGCAGGTTGCAGATCGCGCGCAGATGATTCTCGAACTGACTGGTCACACAGCCCTCGATGGTCCAATGCCCGGAATTATGGACCCGAGGCGCCATCTCGTTGGCGATCAATCGGCCCTTGACCACGAAGAACTCGATAGTGAGCACGCCCACGTAGTCAAGCGCGTTCATTACGCGCTTCAGATAAGTTCGGGCGCTGCGCTCGAGCTTGGTATTGCCGAATGGCGCGATGCTGTAGTGCAGGATACCGCCCCCGTGCGTGTTCGCCGAGAGGGGATAGAACACGGTTTGTCCGGCGGCGGAGCGCGCGCCGACGATGGAGATTTCGCGCGAGAAGTCCTGAAATTTCTCGTAGATCAAGCCCGGGCCGCCGATCGCGGCCCAGGCCGTCTCGATCTGGCTCGAGGAGCGCAATAGAAATTGACCCTTGCCGTCATAACCCAGGCGCCGTGTCTTGAGAATGCCCGGCAGCCCCAGTGTTTCGGCGGCGCGGACCAACTGTTCCTTGCTGTCGATTGCCGCGTGTGCTGCAACGGGGATGCGCAGCCTTGAAAATAGGGCCTTTTCCGCCAGGCGGTCCTGCGAAACCTCGAGGGCCGCCCGTGGCGGACGCACTTGCGTCAGTTTCTCGAGCGGCGCGAGCGCGCCCCCCGGGATATTTTCCCAATCGAAGGTGATGACATCGCTGCAAGCCGCCAATGCCGCGAGTTGGGCAGCATCCTCGAGGTCACCCGTGAGGATGGGCGCTACTTGTGCGGCCGGTGATGTGGCGCTGCGATCGAGAAACATACAGCGAATTCCCAACGGGTAGCCGGCCAGCGCCATCATGCGCCCCAATTGACCGGCTCCGACGATGCCGACGCGCGATAATTTCAAGTGCCGCGGGGATCCGGATTGGCGAGTACTGCAGCGGTCTGCGCCTGACGGAAGGCATCCAACGCCGTCAGCACGGCGGCATGTTCGTTGGCGAGAATCGCCGCCGCGAACAGCGCGGCGTTTTTCGCCCCGGCGATGCCGATGGCGAAGGTGGCAACGGGGATTCCGCTCGGCATTTGGGCGATGGACAGCAGTGAATCGATGCCGTTCAGCATTTTGGATTGAATCGGCACGCCCAGTACCGGTAGAGAGGTCTTGGCGGCCGTCATGCCCGGCAGATGCGCAGCGCCGCCGGCCCCCGCAATGATGGCTTTGAGGCCCCGCGCGCGGGCCTCGGCGGCGTACTTGAACAGGAGGTCGGGTGTGCGATGCGCGGAGACGACCCGGACTTCATGGGCGATCCCGAGCGATTCGAGGATCTCCGCGGCCCCCTGCATCGTCTCCCAGTCGGAAGACGATCCCATGATGATTCCGACCAAGGGCGTCATTGGGCTAGTTTACCCGAGCAATTGGCGCAGAAATGCGAATAGTTCCCGCGCACCGACCGGCGAGCGCTGTTCCAAGCGCTCTTTTTCCGCCTTTTCCAGCAGCCTGGCCAGAGTCGGCTTGTCCGCTTGCGGATACTCCTGGAGCAGTTCTTTGAGCCCGGCGTCAGGTTCCGACAGCAGCCGATCCCGCCAACGCTCGATTTCCTGGAAATGCCGAATCTCCAGGTCGTGGCGCTGCTTGCGCTCGGCCAGCTTGGCAAGCACCGGCTCCGGGTCGATGTCGCGCATCAATTTGCCGATATATTGACGTTGCCGGACCTGGGCCCCGTGAGAGGGAAGCCGGCGCAAATCACGCAATGCGACGAACAGGTTTTCGGGCAAGTCCAGGGCCTTGATCTCCTGATCGGGGAGGGCCGATAGCTTCACCCCCAATTCCTGCAAGGAGGCAGCCTCCCGCTTACGCGCACTCTTGCTGCGGCGCTGCTCCTCGGATTCGCCGGTGGCGTCGGTTTCGTTCTCTCTCGTCATATCGCCCATGCTATCACTGGAGCCCGGTAGAATCGCCGCTCGGAAACCGCAAAGAGAGTTTTGGAGACGTCAATGGCCGTATCCGGCAATCCTGTTCGCCTCGCCCAAGTAGACCTTGAAACGATCATCGAACGCGCCTTGGAAGAAGCGCGCAGCCGAGGCGCCTCGCAGGCCGAGGCGGCTGTCAGCCAGGATACGGGACTTTCCGTCGGAGTTCGACTCGGCGAGGTGGAAACCCTGGAACACCAGCGCGATCGCAGCATGGGAATTACGGTCTATTTCGGGCAGCGCAAGGGTTCGGCCAGTACGGCGGATTTTTCCTTCGATGCGGTGCGGGCGACGGTGGCAAAGGCTTGCAGCATCGCCCGATTCACGGCGGAGGACGCGGCGTCGGGGCTCGCGGATGCGGCTCTCATGTCGCGCGCAGCTCAGGATTTGGATCTGGCGCATCCCTGGAACGTCTCCGCGGAGCGGGCGATCGAGATCGCCAAATCCTGCGAGGCAGCGGCGCTCAGTTTCGATTCTCGAATCAACAATTCCGAAGGGGCATCGCTCGGCACTCACCAAGGCTTGCATGTCTACGGCAATACGCATGGCTTCGTCGGCGGCTACCCAACCACCTCGCACACATTGAGCTGCGTGGTGCTCGCGGGCAGCGGCGAGGATATGCAGCGCGACTACTGGTACAGCAGCGCCCGCGATTGGCGGGAATTGGAACAGGCCGAGGCCATCGGGCGCGAAAGTGCGCGCCGCACGGTTGCGCGCCTGGAGCCGCGCCGCTTGACCACGCGCCGCGCGCCCGTGCTGTTCGTACCGGAAATCGCGCGCGGCTTGATCGGCCACTTCGTGGCTGCGATCCGCGGCAGCAGTCAGTACCGTGAATCCTCCTTCCTGTTGAAATCAGTGGGTCAGCAAGTGTTCCCCGCCGGGTTCTCCATCGCCGAACGGCCGCATATTCCGAAGGCGATGGGCAGCGCGCCATTCGATGATGAGGGAGTTGCGACCCGCGACCGCGAGCTCATCGTCGACGGCGTGCTCACCGGCTACATCCTGTCCAGCTACTCGGCGCGCAAGCTCGGGATGCAGACCACGGGAAACGCCGGGGGCGCGCACAATTTGCTGGTTGCGCCGAATGTCGCCGGCGGCATGGACGCACTATTGAAGCGGTTGGGCACCGGGCTCTTGGTGACCGAACTCATGGGGCAGGGCATCAACATGGTGACCGGGGACTACTCGCGGGGCGCGGCCGGCTTCTGGGTGGAGAACGGCTCGATTCAGTATCCGGTGGCGGAAATCACCATCGCCGGCAATCTACGCGACATGCTCAAGGGGATCGCCGCCGTGGGCGACGATGTGGACGCACGCGGCGGCACGCGGGTGGGTTCGATCCTGCTGCAGGAAATGACCATCGCCGGCGAATAGCATCCGCACGCGGCCACGGAGGTTCAGACAGGCTTCTCGGGTTTGGCAATCAGGTCCTTGAGCGATTGTGCGCCCAGCCGCCGGCGCATGGCATCCTCCGCTTCGCTCACCACGCGCGCGGCGCGCGCGATGGGGCGTGCCGCGATCACCCGCCGGTCCGTCGCCTGGCTGCGTACCGCATCCAAGATGTCGGCCAGCAGGATTCCTTGTGGATCGCGGCCGGGAACCAACTGCTCTTTTTCGGTCACGACCAGCAAGCCGGCGCGCTCCAGGCGCGCCAGCACGGGCGCCAGCGCCATGCCCGGCAGGTCGAATTCCGCCGCAAGCCGGCCGGCGCTCCAATAGCTCTTGCCGCCGCCGAAGTCGCGGCCGATCAAATACATGATCGACAGGCCGATTTGTTCGCGATCGCCGCCACTGAGTTCGACGCGGTCGTGGCCGTGGCGCATGCAGTGGGGAAATTGGACGTAGAATGCGAGCTGGGCGCCGATGAGCAATATCAGCCAGCTCAGGTACACCCAGATGAGAGTGGTCAGCACGATGGCAAAGCCCGTGTAGACCGCCACCATCTGCGAGGAATACAGGATCACGCCGGTGAATACCTGGCCGACCAGCGCCCAAATGATGCCGGCGGTCACGCCGCCGATCAGCGCAGCGCGCAGCTCGACATGGGTATTGGGAATGAACGAATACATGAAGGTGAATACGACCGCGACGATGGCATAGGGCGCGATGCCGCCCAACACGTCCATGATCCACGCGAGCGGCGCCATGGCCTGCAGCCACCGCGCGAATGGACTGTGTTCGGCGGATCCCAACAGGCCGAGGGCCACCGCGAGCAGGATGGGGCCCAGGATCATGACGCTCAGATACTCGATGAAGCGGCGCGCGACACTTCGCGGCCGCTCGACCCGCCAGACGTAGTTGAAACTCGTCTCGATCTTTTGAATCGTCGTGACCACGGTGTACACCAGGAACGCCAGGCCGAGGGAGCCGAGCAATTCGCCGCGCATGTTCGTGACGAATTGCAGCACGGTCTCGGTCAGCTGCGTACCTGCGCTGCCCATCGGGCGAAAAAATTCGTGAAGTAGAATTCTCACGTCGCCACGCGCACCGAGGCCCTTGAGGATCGACAAGCCGAACACCATCAAGGGCACGAGCGACAGCAGTGTGGTGTAGGCCAGACTCATCGCGCGAATGTTGATTTCGCCCTCCAGCCAGTCGCGAATCAGCGCGACCGGATAGCGCAGCCGGCGCAACACCGGTCCCCACGGCGGATCCATGGTGCGCGACTTCTGAAACAGTAATTCTTCCAGCCCGTCCAGCCAGGTGACCATGCCCGGAGCCTTACATGGCAAACCGGGTATGGCAAGATCGCGGCCGCCGACGTTATGGCCCGCCCGGCCGGAACGGCTTGCCGTTGAATGTCAGCTGCCCGCGGCGAAACAGGATTTTCGTGTGGAACCTGCCGTTTTCCTGGGTCGCCAATCCCTGGCTTGCCAGGCGCTGCAATTGCATTGCGCCGTCGGCGCCGCCCGGCAGGCTCTTGAGCAGCGCTTCGTCGACCGTCAAATCCAGGTCCGCGTCGAGTTTTTGAATCATGCCCTTGGGTGACGCGTCGTCGGCGAAATCGTCGGATGTGACGCCCGGCAGCTGCAATAGACCCTTAAGGACGGCTGTGCCGCCGGCATTGGCAATACTGACCTGATCGAATGCGATCTGCGGTTGCTGGGCCAGCAGCCGGGCGCTTTGCTGCTTCAACAGCGACAGCATTTTCTCGGCTCGCGCCGCCGGCGTGAGCGTGCTGTCCTGGTTCAATTCCCGACTCGCCGACACCAATTGCTCCAGGGACTCCATTTCCAGATGCCGAAATGTGACGTCAAAATGAGCGCCCGTGAGCGCGACGGGCATCTTCGCAACCGAACCGCTGCTCATTTTCATGGACAGGGTGAGGAAGCCGTGGTCGGCGCTGACCAGCGACGTGAATCGCAGGTCGTCGATGCTGAGCGGCGCCGCGCCGCCCGCGCCCGCGAAGCCCAGATGCGCCAGAGAAAACGACGAATCTCCCGCGTACAACGAGCGCAGCGCGCGCTTGGCCCGGGAATCGAACAGCGCGTCGCTCACTTGGAAGCGCGCTCCATTCGGCGCCGAGTACATGGCGCGCGGCGCATTGGCGTGAAGCGTGTAGCTGTCGACGCCGGCGCCGTAGTTCAGCGTGGCTTGCAGTCCACCCCAGTTCATCGCTCCATCATCGAGTTTCACATCATTGGCGGGCGGGCTCGACAAGAGGGTCGAGCCGCCGCCGAAGAAACCCAGCCGCGAGCGCATGTTCAGCGGGTCCAGCGGGCCGAATATTTTTGCGATGGCCGACTGCACCTGACCGCTGAACGCGATCCGGGTATCGACGCGCGCGAGACCCACGCAGTCGGCGCCGCAGATCGGGCCATGGTGAATCACATTGCGGACCGTCATCCGCAACGGCGCCGCAGCCGTGGCGCCGGCACCCGGCATGATGGCAGGGACGTCGTGCAGGAATTCAAGCGTCATCTCCTCCTGCGAGGTGTACCAGCCGCGCCGGAATTGATGCCCGACGACGGTCGCGTAGGGCGCCGCCCTTTCGCGCACCTGGACGAGCACGTCGTCGAAGCGCCTTTCGATGGAAAATCCGATCAGCCAGGTCGCGAGGGGGTACAGCAAAACCAGCGCCGCAATGACGCCTATCAATATTTTTTTCAACATTCTCTCCCTGAATGAGGTCGCGGAGTCGGCCGGCCGGGACTAGCTGGTCAGAAGGCGCAGCGCCTCGCGATAGTTGTCGCTGGTGCGGGTCAATATGTCGGGCGGCAGATGCGGCGCCGGCGGCTTCTTGTTCCAATGCAGGGATTCGAGGTAGTCGCGCACGAACTGCTTGTCGAAACTCGGCGGACTGATCCCCGGTTTATACGATGCCATCGGCCAGAAACGCGACGAGTCCGGCGTGAGCGCCTCATCGATCAGAACCAGGCGTCCCGCCGGGTCGACACCGAACTCGAATTTGGTGTCGGCGATGAGGATATTTCTGGCACGCGCGTGCTCCGCCGCAAAATTGTAGAGCTGCAGGGCAATGCGTTGGACCCCGGATGCATGATCCCGCCCCACCGCTTTCACCATCGCTTCGAAATCGATATTTTCATCGTGCTGGCCGGCGGGCGCTTTCGAGGCGGGGGTAAACAGAGGCTCCGGCAGGCGGTCCGCCATTTGCAAGCCCGGGGGCAAGGCGATGCCGCACACCGAACCGCGAAGCTTGTAGTCCTTGTAGCCCGACCCGATCAGATAGCCGCGCACCACCGCCTCGATCGGCAGCGGCTCGAGTTTTTTCACCACCATGGCGCGGCCGGCCAGTTGCGCCCGCTCTGCGGCGTCGCTGACGACATCCTCGACCCGCAGGCGCGAGAGATGGTTGGCGACGATGTGTTGGGTCTTTGCAAACCAGAACAATGAAATTTGCGTGAGGACCTCGCCCTTGAAGGGGATGGGGTCCGGCAGCACCACATCGAAAGCCGACAAGCGATCGGTCGTGACGATCAGCAGATGCTCCGCATCCACGTCGTAGATATCGCGGACTTTTCCCTGATGAATCTTCTTCAGGCCGCGCAAGCGCGACTCGAAGAGCGGTGCCGATTGCGATTCCGGTTGCATGCGTGCGCGGCCTGCCTACTGCTACCATTGACGTGTAGAAGGTCGGCGATTGTGGCGGGACAGGATCGATAGGTCAACGCGAATGAGTTGGAAAGGCATTTTTTTCGGGGCCCTCATCGGCCTGATGATCACGCGCACGGTCTGGGGGGCCGTCATAGGCGCCATCCTGGGGCATATGATCGAGTCCGGCACGCATGGCCGAGCCGCGCATGCAATGTCGATTTCGGACGAGTTCTTCCGCACGACCTTCGAACTGATGGGTCATGTGGCCAAGTCCGATGGCCGGGTGTCGGAGGCCGAGATCGATGCGGCGCGCGGGCTCATGCAGGAACTGCAGCTCGGCCCGCATGACATCAGCATCGCCATCGAGCGCTTCCGGGCCGGCAAATCCGCCGCGTATGACGCCGAACTCAGCGTCGAGCGGCTGCGCGAGGCGTGCGGGCAAAGATATGATCTGTTGCGCGCGTTCATGGAACTACAGCTGCGCGCGGCGTTGGCGGGCAATGGAATATCGCCGCCGGCACGGGCGATATTGATCCGGGTGGCAGAACGGCTCGGCATGTCCGGCCTGGAATTTGCCTATATGGAAGCCGCGCTGCGGGCACGGCAGAGCCACCGCACCTCCGGCGCCGGCCGGCCTTCCGCCGGCGCCGTCTCCCTGGCCGACTGCTACGCGGAGCTGGAGGTCGACGCCCACACCACCGATCAAGAAGTAATCAAGGCTTATCGGCGCCAAATGAGCCGCCATCATCCTGATAAACTCGTGGCCAACGGATTGCCTGAGTCGATGGCGCAAATGGCCAAAGAAAAAACTCAGCGCATCCAAGAGGCCTACGAAGAGATTCGCGCGGCGCGCGGCATGCGATGAAGGAGCGACCATGGCGATGATTATTTCGCCCTCGATTTTGTCCGCGGATTTCTCCCGTTTGGGCGAGGAAGTGAGGACCGTGCTCGCCGCCGGCGCCGATTGGATCCACTTCGACGTCATGGACAATCACTACGTTCCCAATCTCACCATCGGGCCGCTGGTTTGCGAATCCTTGCGCAAGGCGGGGATAGAAGCGCCGATCGACGTGCATTTGATGGTCTCGCCGGTGGATCAGCTGGTGCCGGAATTCGCCAAAGCGGGCGCGAGCTACATCAGCTTTCATCCCGAGGCGACCCAGCACGTGGATCGCACGATTCAGCTGATCCGGGACTCCGGCTGCAAGCCGGGCCTGGTGTTCAATCCGGCAACCCCTTTGAACTGGCTGGACTACGTGATCGAAAAGATCGATCTCATCCTGCTGATGTCGGTCAACCCAGGTTTCGGCGGTCAGAAGTTCATCGCACAGGCGCTGCCCAAGCTTGCGGAAGCGCGCTCGCGCATCGAGGCAAGCGGACGGGATATCCGCCTCGAGATCGACGGTGGAGTCAAAGTGGAGAATGCCGCCGAAATCGCCGCAGCGGGTGCCGACACGTTCGTTTCGGGCTCCGCCATCTTCGGCAGCGCGGACTATGCGCAGACCATCAAGGCCATGCGGGCTCAAATAGCACTCGGCGGTAAACGGACTTAGGCCAGGCGCCTTCGCCTATTCGTCGTCCTCGTCATCGTCGTCGTCATCATGAGTGTCGGCGTGCGTGCTCTTGGGTTGGACCGCGCCGCCGGCACCGGCTTTCACCGGCACGATGAGCGGTCGCGTCTTGACCTTCGGGCGGGCGTTGAAGACCACAATGGTCTTGCCCGTGGCGCGCAGCAGGCCTTGTTCTTCCAGCACTTTGAGTACTCGTCCAGCCATTTCGCGCGAGCAGCCGACGAGCCGCGAGAGTTCCTGCCGGCTCACTTTTATCTGCATGCCTTCCGGATGCGTCATCGCGTCCGGCTCGCCGCACAGATCCATGATGGCGTGTGCAACGCGGCCTGTGACGTCGACGAAGGCGAGATCACCCAGCTTGCGGTTGGTGCGATCGAGCCGGGTCGCCAATTGCGTGGCCAGCTCAAAGATCAATCCGGGACTTTCGGCGGCGATCTGCCGAAAGCGCGGATAGGTCATTTCGGCGAGTTCGGATTGCTGGCGGGTGCGGACCCAGGCACTGCGCGTCGGCTGTTCGTAGAACAAGCCCATTTCCCCGAAAAACTGGCCCTTATTGAGATAAGCCAGCACCATTTCATTGCCATCTTCGTCCTCGATCATGACTTCGACCGAGCCCGAGATGATGTAGTACAGAATATCCGGCAAATCGCCGGCGTGGATGATCACGGTCTTGGAAGGGACTGTCCGAATCCGGCAGTAGCTCAAGAAACGATTGATCGCTGGGATATCGCTTAAAGCTTTTGCCCCTTCTTCCATGGTCTCTCCCTAATTATTGTCGTTCACTGAAACGCCTGCGCTGGCGCACGTTTTATTACATAAGTACCGGAATCGCAAGCACTAACGCCTTTGGCCTACAGCCAATACGACCCTTCGGTCAAAGCCAAGGCGGTCATTCGCATCATCGCACGCACCGGACCGGGCGGCTCCCTGCCCCCCATGGATGCCGCCCGAGCGCCATGCTGCATCTCATCGTGTGACATCTGTTCGAGTATGGCCCGGCTGCGTCGATCCGCTTCGCCCAATCGCTGCATGTGGCCCCGCAAATGGGCTTCCACTTGGCGTTCCGTCTCGGCAACCAACCCGAGGTTGGCGCTCCGTCCCAGCACCCCGGCCAGGGCGCCTATGGCAAAGGATCCGGCATACCACAGAGGGTTGAGGACGCTGGTTCGGCCGTTGAGCTCGCGAAGCCGAAGTTCACACCACGCGAGATGGTCGGTCTCTTCGGCGGCGGCATGGCGCATGGCGGCTGCTACGGCGGCATCACCCGCGGTCAGCGCCTGTCCCTGGTACAGAGCCTGGGCGGCCACCTCGCCGGAATGATTGACCCGCATCAGCCGGGCCGACCGCCGGCGCTGCGCCGCGCTGAGCGTTTCGTCCTCCGGGGCGGCCGGCGGCGGGCGCGAGGACTGGGCGGGAGCGAATAAGGTCTTGATTGCCTTATCTATTTCCCCTAACCCTAGGTCGATCAGGCCAAATCTGCGAGATTCCATGTGCACACTATATTATAGGTCCTGCCTGGGGTCGCGGGGCTGGCATCTCTGCCCGCCCTTCTGTACACTTTCGCGCCTTTCGTTAACGACCTGAAACAGCTGAGTATTTTCATGTATACCGTATTTTCGAAGCCTGAAGAAACCCGTGGCGACTGGTACCTGGTCGATGCGGCAGGCAAAACCCTGGGCCGGCTGGCCTCGGAAATCGCGCACCGCCTGAAGGGCAAGCACAAGCCGAACTATGCCCCGCATCAGGACCTGGGCGATCACATCGTGGTCATCAATGCGGGCACGGTGAAAGTGACCGGCGCCAAGCTCACGGACAAGTTCTATCACCAGCACACGGGATACGTCGGCAACCTGAAGAGCATTTCGCTCGGCAAGCTGCTGCAGGAGCACCCGGAACGCGCGGTCGAGTTCGCGGTGAAGGGCATGCTGCCGAAGGGTCCGCTGGGCCGGCGCATGTACAAGAAGCTGCATGTATTCGGCGGCAAGGATCATCCCCATCAAGCACAGCAGCCCAAGGCGCTGGCACTCTAAGAGTTCTCAAGGACTGATATCAATGGCATCAAACACAGCCGCCAATTCCTTCTACGGCACCGGTCGACGCAAGACTTCGAGCGCGCGGGTCTATCTGCGCCAGGGTACCGGCAAGGTCTCGATCAACGGCCGCACTCTCGACGAGTTCTTCGGCAGAGAAACCGGTCGCATGATCGTGCAGCAGCCTTTCGGCGCGGTGCAGCTGGACGGTAAATTCGATGTCGATGCGCACGTCGAGGGCGGCGGAATCACGGGCCAGGCAGGCGCGATTCGCCATGGCATCACCCGGGCGCTCATGGCTTATGACGAGACGCTCAGGTCACCCTTGCGCAAGGCGGGGTTTGTCACCCGCGATGCGCGTGAGGTTGAGCGCAAGAAGGTCGGTCGCCGCAAAGCGCGTCGGGGCACTCAGTTCTCCAAACGCTAGTCGCGGAGACGCCATCCGTCGGATTTGTGGGGGATCGTCTAGTGGTAGGACAACGGTCTCTGACACCGTTTACCTAGGTTCGAATCCTAGTCCCCCAGCCAAACAGGGCCCAACGATGGGCCCTTTTCTTAACTGACGCACGGGTAGTAATGTCGGGCGAACGCAATTCGAGTGGACGGCTGGCGCCAATGGCGCTTGCTGCGCTCGGTGTGGTGTTCGGTGATATCGGCACGAGCCCCCTCTACGCCGTGTCGGCCTGCTTCACCGGGCCCAACATTGCGGTCACTCCGGAACATGTGCTCGGGGTGCTTTCGCTGATCTTCTGGTCGCTGGTCCTCGTCATTCTGCTCAAGTACGTCAGCGTCGTTTTGAACGCGGACAACAAGGGCGAAGGCGGCGTTCTGGCGCTGACCGCATTGGTGATCAACACCGCCCGTGAAAGTCCGCGCCGCAAAATCTATGGCACCTTGGGGATATTGGGCGCATCGCTG
>DATLVV010000517.1:0-4554 GCA_035577165.1 Steroidobacteraceae bacterium
CCACGCAGGAGACGCAGGCCAACGCCAATGCGGCGCGCGCCTGGATCGTCGGCGCCTTGGGCGAGAAATCTCCGGCGAATCATTTCGTCGCGGTGTCGACCAACGCCTCCGCCATGGATGCGTTCGGCATTTCGCCCGAGCATCGCTTCACCATGTGGGATTGGGTGGGCGGCCGCTATTCGGTGTGGTCGGCCATCGGTCTCGTTGCCGAACTGGTCATCGGCAGCGAGCGTTTTCAAGAATTCCTGCAGGGCGCGAGCGACATGGACCGGCACTTCACCCAGGCGCCGTTCGAGAAGAACCTGCCCGTGCTGATGGGCTTGCTCGGGGTGTGGAACCGCACTTTCTTGAATCTGCCGACGCTCGCGGTGCTGCCGTACGATCAGAGGCTGGCGCGGTTGCCGGCGTATCTGCAGCAGCTCGAAATGGAGAGCAACGGCAAGACGGTGAGCCTGAAGGGCGAGCGGGTGGATTTCGCGACCGCACCCATCGTGTGGGGCGAGCCGGGCTCCAACGCGCAGCATTCGTTCTTTCAAATGCTGCACCAGGGCACCTTGACGCAGGCGCTGGATTTCATCGCGCCGCTGCGCGGCTCGTGGGGCGGAACCGAAGCGCAGGATCTCGCGCTGCAGAATTGTTTCGCCCAATCGCAGGCGTTTGCATTCGGCCATGCACTGGAGGACGTGCAGGCCGAGATGCGCAAGGCCGGCGCCAAGCCGGCCGACATCGAACGGATCGGGATACATCGGGTCCACGACGGCAACCGGCCGAGTTCGCTGCTGCTGTACCCGCAAACCACGGCGCGCACCCTCGGCGGACTGCTGGCCTTGTATGAGCACAGCGTGTTCGTGCAGGGCAGCGTCTGGGGTGTGAACTCCTTCGATCAGTTCGGCGTGGAGCTCGGCAAGAAACTCGCGGTGGGCATCGACATGTCGGGCGCGAGGGCGCCGGCGGGACATGGTGCGGCGGGATTGGCATCGCTCATCGGCTATGTAGCCAAGCATCGATAGCCCGCTGCTGGCTCTGGCGCTCATAATTGACTTGAAAGTCAATTTAATCGATACTGCGTTGATGGAAAAATCAACAACCGTGTTGACCTCGATCCTCCAATCGCTGGATCGCAAGGCGCGGGCACTCGGATTTACCGACCGGGAATGGGCCACGCGGGCCGGCATCCGCAACGAAACCTTGTCACGTCTCCGCGGCCGGCGAAGCTGCGATTTCGCAACCTTGCAAGCTCTTGCTCAAGTCGTCGGATCGAGTTTGAACGTGCTGGACGCAAATATGCGGGGGTTGACCGAGGATCGACGGTTCCCCGCGCGACTCGACCGGGCCTTTGAAGAACAGCTTCTCGATCTGTGCGCATCGGGAAACGTTGCGCCAAACCGGTGGCGCGAGCTGGGACCGGGTTTTTTCATGGCCGGGCTTGCGGTCATGGTCGCAAGCGTTCCTGAGTTCGATCGACGCTCGCTGCTGGATCTTGCCGAGGCATTGCACGCAGGCAGCAGCCAAGTCGGTGTTTTCGCGCTGTGGCTGGAACGCAGCCCTGTCCGTCCTTCACGATTCATACCGATGTTGCTGGCGGGATTGCGCCGTGCAGCCTGACTCCAAGGCACGCGCCGACTATGTCGAGGCATTCCGCCAGATCGTTACGCGCATTGCGGCGCCACTCAAGCGCGAGCCGGCGTCAGTATTGCCGATAAAGATGTACGTGGCGGGAGGGGCTGCGTTGCACTTTTACACAGGGGAGCGAGTCTCACGGGATATTGACGCCGTCTTCTCACGACGCATCGCGCTGCCCGACGATTTGGACATCGCTTACAGGGACGCGGATGGTGCCGCGCGCTTGTTGTATTTTGACCGGCAATACAACGACACGTTGTCCTTGATGCATGAGGACGCGCAGGATGACTCGATTCCCCTGTCTCTCGAGGGCATTGATGCGGCAGTTTTGGACGTGAGGTTGCTCGCTCCCCTTGATCTTGCGGTCAGCAAAATCAGCCGATTTTCAGAACAAGACCGAAACGACATTGCGGGCCTGGCACGGTACCAACTCATTGGATCCGCTGCGCTTCGTCATCGCGCTCAAGAAGCGCTGGCTTGTTATGTTGGAAGCATCGATCGCGTACGCGGGTCGATCGAGTCGGCATGCAGAATTGTAGAAGACATCGAAAGACGGCGCGAACGGTAAGTCAATTGCGCGTAATTCGCCCACCCCCTTTACTCTATAATCGCGGATCGAAGCTAAGAGGCTAGTTCGTGGTGAAACAACGCAAGGGCATAATCCTGGCAGGCGGCGCCGGCACGCGCCTGCATCCGATCACGATGTCGCTCTCCAAGCAGCTGCTGCCGGTGTACGACAAGCCGATGATCTACTATCCGCTGGCGGCGCTGATGCTGGCAGGGATCCGCGAATACCTCATCATCACGACGCCGCGGGACCAGGCGGCCTTCCGCGAACTGCTGGGCTCCGGCGCGCAATGGGGAATGTCCTTCGATTATGTGGTGCAGGACAAGCCCAACGGCATCGCGCAGGCGATGATACTGGGCGAGAAATTCCTGGACGGCGCGCCCTCGGCATTGATCCTGGGCGATAACATTTTCTACGGCGCCAACCTTACGGGCCTGCTGCTGTCGGCGGCGGGGCGTGAATCGGGCGCCACCGTGTTCGGCTACTACGTGCAGGACCCGGAGCGCTATGGCGTGGTGCAGTTCGACGCGCAGGGGCGCGTGACCGATCTGTTGGAGAAGCCTGCAGCGCCGCCGTCCAACTACGCGGTCACCGGAATTTACTTCTACGACGGACGCGCTCCGGCCTTCGCGAAGGCGCTCAAGCCCTCGCCGCGCGGCGAACTCGAGATCACCGACCTGAATCGCGCCTATCTGGCGATCGGCGAGCTGCACGTCGAGCGCCTGGGCCGCGGTACCGCCTGGCTCGATACCGGCACCCACAATTCCCTGCTCGACGCCGGCGTGTTCGTGCGCATCATCGAGGAACGGCAGGGATTGAAGGTGGCGTGCGTGGAAGAGATCGCCTGGCGCTCGGGCTTCATCAGCGCCGAGCAATTGGTGCAGCTGGCCAAGCCCCTGGAGAAGAGCGGCTACGGCGAATACCTGCTGCGCATCGTCAACGAGCAGTCGCAATTTTGAAGCAGCCGGCCGCATGAAATTCACCAAGGCGCCGATATTCGGTGTGGTGCTGATCGAACCCGAAGTGTTCGGCGATGCGCGCGGCTTCTTCATGGAGACCTGGCAGGAGGAGAAATTCAAGGCCGCGGGCATCGATGCCCGGTTCGTCCAGGACAATCACAGCCGTTCGAGCCAGTGGACCCTGCGCGGCCTTCACCTGCAGGTGCAGCACACCCAGGGCAAGCTGGTGCGCGTGACCGCGGGCAGCGTTTTCGATGTGATGGTCGACCTGCGCAGGAGCAGCCCCAGCTTCGGCCTGTCCTGGAGTGCCGAGTTGACCGCCCTGAATCATCGGATGCTGTGGGTCCCGCCGGGCCTGGCGCACGGCATTCTGATCACCTCCGAATCCGCAGATTTTCTCTACAAGTGCACGGACTTCTACAGTCCGGAGCATGAGCGCACCCTGGCGTGGGACGACCCGAGCTTGAACGTGCGCTGGCCGCTGCCGCCGGGAGTGCAGCCCAAGCTGTCGGCCAAGGACGCCCGCGGCGCGAGCTTTGACCAGATCGAGAAGTTCGCATGAGAGTGATGGTGCTCGGCGGCGGCGGCCAGGTCGCAAGCGCGGTGGTTGCGGCGGCTCCGCCCCAACATCAAGTGTCGGTGCGCAGCCGCGCGGAGCTCGACATCGGCGACGCGCAGAGCGTGGCGCGCGCCTTGCAGGAGACCGGCGCCGAGTGGGTGGTGAACGGCGCCGCATTCACGGCGGTCGATCTGGCCGAAGATCAGCCCGCGCGTGCGATGGCGGTCAACGATACGGCGGTGGCCACCTTGGCTGCGGCCGCGTCGCGTGCGGGCTGCCGCCTGCTGCACCTGTCGACGGACTTCGTGTTCGACGGTAAATCCAACCGTGCCTATCTACCCACGGATGCGACCCATCCCTTGAGTGTGTACGGCGAGAGCAAGCTGCGCGGCGAGCGCCATGTACTTTGCGGCACCGAGCCCGGCATCGTGCTGCGCACCGCCTGGGTGTACGCTGCCACGGGCCGGAATTTCGTGCTGACCATGCTGCAGCTGATGCGCGAGCGCGAGCAGGTGAGCGTGGTCTGCGACCAGATCGGCACCCCCACCTGGGCGGCCGGCATCGCGGCGGCCATCTGGGGACTCATCGAGGCAGCCGCCCCGGGCGGGGTGTATCACTGGACGGATCTGGGTGTGGCGAGCTGGTACGATTTCGCCGTGGCCATCCAAGACGAGGCGCTGGCGCGGGGGCTGCTGCGCCGCGCGGCGAGCGTGACTCCCATCCCCACGGCGGCGTATCCGACGCGGGCGCATCGGCCCGCGTTCAGCGTGCTCGATACGGCATCCACCCGCGCCCTCATCAAGGTGCCGGCGCACCATTGGCGACACAATCTAAGGACTCTGTTG